>JAJTHC010000124.1 GCA_021299615.1 Vampirovibrionales bacterium | reverse complement strand
CCGAAGGAATTGAAGTTGTCATAATTTTTGTCTCTTTTCTTTACTTTGCCAAGATGTGATACTTTGACTTTCTTGGTGCTATAATAAAGTTATCTTTTTTTTAATTTGCCTTATTTTTACAAGCTGAAACAATGCTATGACCATAAAAACAGTTCAAACACTTAACCCCACCGCTGAAAATCCTTGGGTTGTTTCAGTCAACCAGCTCAAGGAATGGGACAAATGCCACGCCCAGTTTTACTATAAAACCGTGCTAAAACAACGCTGGCTCAGCGACGAACGCAATTTCGAGCTAGGCAAAGCCGTCCACGCCCTCATGGATCTTCACGCCAAAGGGTTGCCGACTGAACACCTACGAGTGGGACT
Source organism: Vampirovibrionales bacterium (assembly GCA_021299615.1). GTDB lineage: Bacteria > Cyanobacteriota > Vampirovibrionia > Vampirovibrionales > JAJTHC01 > JAJTHC01. The sequence goes on along the minus strand of JAJTHC010000124.1, from coordinate 4,133 downwards.
CAAGCCGAATATCCTCGCCCACTTCGATGCCTTGCTCGAACATCCGCTCGCCAAAGCCCCTGTCGTGACGAGCGAATATGCGTTTTATCTACCGTTTTCAGTGGAGGGTTTTCCGCATATCACGCTGACAGGACGCATCGACCGCATCAGCCTCTACAACGGGTCGCTCGCTATTATTGACTGGAAAACAGGTACGGCGGTTCCTCATGATTATGCCACGGCGTGGCAAACTCGCTTGTATAGTTACGCCATTTGGCACATGCGAGACGCACTCCCTCTCCCTAAGGGAGAAGGAACAGCAGAAATACACTTTTATTATGTGGATGTGCGAACGAATCGCCAGCCTGCGGTCAAAGTCTATGACGTCACCATTGATGCCGTCTATATCGCCGAAACCGAAGGCTTGTTGAAGCAGGTATTGGCTCGTATTTTAGCGGAAAAACGCTTTGCCTTACCGTCCGCTTGCCCTGACAAGTATTGTCGCTTTAGCCAAGTCTGTGGCATCAACCCTGAAACAACGGCACAATTGCCGTTGTTTAGCCTGCCACAAGCATCCGTGTTGGGGCAGCGCGTCTCTGATGAGGCGAATCCTTTAGATCTGTTTTAGTAAGCTTTCTATTGAAGGCTTGTCGATTTTCTTTTTTAGCGTACAATAATAAGGTCGCCATTTCTCGAAAGGGGATTGATTCAGATGATGAGTTTGAAAAACTGGTTTGAACAACGTCGTAAGCAGTCGACCGCACACCTAGACGCCGAAGGCATGAACCGTGTCGAAGACGCCCAATACGCCAAAATATGGACAAAATGCGTCAGTTGCGACGCACAACTTACCAAAACCGACTTACGAGCCAACCTAAACGTCTGCCCCAAATGCGGATACCACCACCGTATTTCCGCCAAACGACGCATCAAACAGCTCACCGATGCCTTCCACGAACTCGATGCCCAGCTCTCTCCGCTCGATCCCCTCCACTTTACGGACACCGAAGCCTACACCGTGCGTCAAGCTGAAGCCGAAAAAAAGTCCAAACTCAAGGACGCCGTCATTACAGGCATCGCCAAAACAGGGCAAGCGGTTTATGCCCTTGCCGTCATGGATTTTGGCTATATGGGCGGTTCTATGGGATCGGTCGTGGGTGAAAAAATCACCCGAGCCGCTGAAAAAAGCCTTGCCTACAACCTGCCGTTGCTCGTGATTACCGCTTCAGGCGGTGCTAGAATGCAAGAAGGCATGTTTTCCTTGATGCAAATGGTGAAAACATCCGCCGTGTTGGGGCGTTTACACGAACGAGGCTTGCTTTATGTGACCTTGCTTACCGAGCCCACTTACGGAGGCGTCACCGCTAGTTACGGCACGCTTGGCGACTTAATCCTTGCCGAAGAAGGGGCGAGAATCGGCTTTGCAGGACGTCGCGTGATTGAACAAACCATTCGCCAAAAGCTCCCTGCCGACTTCCAAACCGCAGGCTACTTGCAAGAATACGGACAAGTCGACATGGTGTTGCATCGCCACGACCTTCGCCAAACCTTGGAACGCTTGATTTTACTGCATCAAGCCAGCAGTCAACAGCATCCCACCAAAGAAGCCTTATCGCTTTTTAGCCATGAACCTGTCATGGTGTCTTAAACGAACTATTTTTACGGAGTTTCTAACATGTCGACAACAAAAGAAAAGGCGTCCCCTAAAATTCAATCTCTAGACTTTGAAAAACCCCTGATTCAGCTTAAAAAGCAGATTGCTGACCTTGAAAAAGACAGCACGGTCGACGTGAGCGAAAATTGCCAAGCCTTACGCCAGCAACTTGAAGAAATGGAAACGCAGTTGTACGAACAGTTGACGCCTGCTCAAAAATTGCAGATCGCACGGCATCCGCAACGCCCCAATACGCTAGAAGTCATCCAAGGGTTTTCGCCTGAGACGTGGTTTGAACTGCATGGGGATCGCATGGGTAAAGACGACCGAGCCATTGTCGGCGGTGTGATTGAGCTAGGCGGTAAACCTGCGATGATTCTTGGTACGCAAAAAGGGCGTAGCATGAAGGAAAACTTGGTGCATAATTTCGGGATGGCGAATCCTGAAGGGTATCGTAAAGCCTTACGGTTGTTTCAGCACGCCGAAAAGTTCAAAATGCCTGTGATTACGCTGATTGACACCCCTGGAGCCTACCCTGGTATTGAAGGCGAGCAACACGCCGTGGGTCACGCCATTGCCCTGAATATTCGTGAAATGTCTCGTTTGAATGTGCCGATTATTTCAATCGTCATGGGTGAAGCCTCTAGCGGAGGCGCCTTGGGCATCGGGATTTCAAACCACATTTACATGCTAGAACACGCCCAATACACCGTGATTTCGCCTGAAGGGTGTGCGTCGATTTTGTGGCGAGACGCCAGCTTTGCCACCACTGCTGCGGAAGCCTTGAAAATCACCGCACAAGATTTATATCGCTTTGGTATTTGCGATGCCGTGATTGAAGAGCCTCGTGGGGGGGCGCATTATAACCCTGAAGCCACCATTACGGCGATTGCTCAACAGATTCATTTAGGGCTGGACGAACTCAATGCCTTGGATATTGAAGCTTTGAAAGAGCAACGTTTTCAAAAGTACCGCCAAATTGGTGCGGTTGGAAACGCCTAAGCGATAAAGGGCTACACATGAACGCCGAAAATGCCTCACCATATCGACGCATCTTGGCGATAGAATCGAGTTGTGACGACACGGCTTGTGCGATTGTGGAAGACGGTCGGCGTGTGTTGGCATCGGTGATTGATAGTCAGTTGGATGTGCACGCCCGTTACGGAGGGGTCATCCCTGAACTGGCAGCTCGCTCGCATGTGCATAGCGTGAATGCGGTCGTCGCCGAAGCTTTAGAGCAAGCAGGCATGAGCCTCGCCGATATGGATGCCATTGCTAGCACCCTCGGGCCAGGTTTGCTGGGTTCCCTCTTGGTAGGAGCGAATACCGCTAAAACGCTGTCGCTTTTGGCGAATAAGCCTTTTTTGGGGGTAAATCACCTCAAGGCTCATGTGGCGTCGAACTATTTGGAAAGTGACTTAGCACCACCGTTCATCGGGCTTTTGGTGAGTGGGGGGCATACTCAATTGTTGCAGGTGAACGCCTACGACGACATTTGTATCGTGGGGGAAACGCTCGATGATGCGGTAGGCGAAGTCTACGACAAGTTGGCTCGTGAAATGGGCTTGGGATTCCCTGGTGGAGCAGTACTCGACAAGCTGGCTCAAGCTGGCAGCGCCAAGGCGTTTGCCCTACCTGTGGCTCGCACGAAAAACGCCTATGACTATAGTTTTTCAGGACTCAAAACGGCGGTCTTAAAAGTCTGGCGAACCGAAGCAGCCCCGTATTTATCGACGCAAATGCCTGTACCGCTTCAGCTGGTGCAGGATATTTCCGCCTCGTTTCAAGCCACCGTCGTCAAAACCTTGATGCGTAAATTGCGTCAACTCTCCGAAGAAACCGATGTAAAAACCCTCACACTGGCTGGAGGCGTTTCCGCCAATAGTGCCTTACGACAAGCCTTTTTGGACTTGGAAGCGGATGGTTTTCGCATCCATATACCCGCGATGCGTTTTTGCACCGACAACGCCGCCATGGTGGGAGCCTCTGCCTATTTTAATCCACTAAGCGAAAACCAGCTTAACATCGATGTGTTTTCACGCTAAACCCTAGTTTCTCGGTATCGCCAAGTTTAGAGTTTTCTGTCTATTTGAGACTTTTTAGTCGCCTCTTGTTGAAAAGACATTTTGCAACACAGTTGCATATTTTTGGGTTTTGATGTATAAATAAAGCACAATCTCTTCAAATAAAGGTTTCTTCTGTTTATGCGTTCCGTTAACCAATTGACTTCAATCCAACCAAAACCGAATACACACCTACGTTTGGGGCATGACGTCAAGGGCTTTCATCATGATCACGACACGCCCCCCAGTCGAGAAACACGCCTAACGCAAATCGGAGCTGGACTCGCCTTAGGCGCCACCGTCATGGCATTAGGGCATCAAGAAGAAGTGCTTAAAATGGCTCGTAAAACGATGCCACAAGGCGATAAAATCCCCAAATGGCTGATTCAACGTGAAGAAAGTTCCGCCTTGCTCACCATGAACCCCATGACGTGGCT
>JAJTHC010000264.1 GCA_021299615.1 Vampirovibrionales bacterium | reverse complement strand
TAAATCCCTCGTTTTTAACTTTTCAAAATTCAAGGTGGTAGCATCATAAATAGCCAAAGGTATTTGAGTAAAATCTTTAATCCCTTTGGGGCTAAACACATATTTCAGAATTTCCCATTTATTGTCTTTGGGTAAATGACGAAAGCCTTTTATTAAGCCCATGGTACTTTGTTGAATAAAAGAAAGATCTTGTAAATCCTTACCTGTGTAGGTGGGAATCTTTAAACCTTCAGGGATATTGACTTTTTCTTTTCGACCGAAGGCTTCCAACATTTTGGTCAGTTTTTCAGGCGTGAGATCCTTACCTAAAGAAGAAGGCGTGTGCATAAACCATGCCCCAGCAGCCCCAACCGCAATCACGGGAGTCGCCACAGCCGCAATCAAAGGTGTTAAAACCATCCACTTCCATGGGTTAAAGGGTTTCTTTTTCTTGACATCCTTGTTTGGCTTGTCGTTTATGTTTTGACGTGCAAAGTTGTCATCCATCACAGGCGGATTCACCTGCGAAACGTTGGCGTTTTTTAAGTTTTCCAACACTTGAGGATTCACCGCATTAGGAGCAAGCATCGTGGCTGGTGGGTTGTTGAAACTAGGGTTAATGGCGTTCATGTTAAAAATCCTTAAAGAAAAGTAAAGCTTATGAGCATTAAACCCAAACATTTTAAAAAAATGCCAGACGGTTCTCAATGAGGGTAAACATCCCGACCGAGAGTATTCTGTAATTAGGTGGAGCTTCCCAATTCATGCCTTGTCTTTTTTTGTGACTGCACTATAATGAATCTATAGAGTTATGTCGAACATACATATTGTGTGCGTAAGACCGTTGTGATGTCTGAATTATGTAAAAAGGAGCCTCTGCAAGATGCTAGAAGCCTTTTTGTCGAAGAACCTTGTAACCCAAGGATTTGGTAAAACTGACCGTAAAGATGCGTGGTGGTGGGAACAAGTTTTCACAATCGTTGCGTTGACGGTATTTGGTTTGTATGGTGTTTATCGTGCCTTTGAAAATGGATATTATGAAGTGGGGCCGTATTTGTCCCCTTTTTATTCGCCGAATTTGAAAGCCATGTTTCCTCAAGCCTTTGAATGGTTTCAGTTGTCTCCTGCCTTTTTGATGCTTTGGGCACCAATGGGCTTTAGAGGCACCTGCTATTTCTACCGACGTACCTACTATCGTGCAATTTTCAACGATCCCCCTGCGTGTTCTGTAGACAAGCCCAAGCAAGGGTTATTGCGTCCAATGCTTGATTATACGGGTGAAACGTTATTTCCTTTTGTCTTGCAGAACTTCCATCGTTACTTTTTATATGTCGCCCTGATTTTGGTGGTATTTCACTGGTATCATGCCTTTGAATCCATTTTTTATAATGGACAAATCGGCTTTGGTGTGGGTTCCCTCATTGTTTGGCTCGACACGATTTTGCTCACCCTTTATGTGTTTTCATGCCATAGTTTGCGTCACTTGATTGGCGGAAAATTGAACACCTTTACAGGCGGAATTTTTAGCCGTATCGCTTATTTTAAGTGGTTCAACCAAACCAAGCTCAACCAAGAACATTGGCTGTATGCGTGGGTTTCGCTCTTTACCGTCGGCTTATGTGATTTGTACATTCGCTTGGTGGCAAATGGCACCATAACCGACTGGAATACTTGGGGCGTGGATTGGCTGAACATGGGTTGTTCGGGTTAATTGCACCTTCGTTATTAGATGTTTGAAATGAAAGAGTTAGGACTCCTATGATGTCTGTTCATTACGAAACAAAAACATACGACGTGCTTGTAATCGGGGCGGGTGGAGCAGGCTTAAGAGCCGCCATTGAAGCTTCCGCACAAGGCGTTTCGGTGGCATTGGTCACCAAATCATTACTCGGTAAAGCACACACGGTTATGGCAGAAGGCGGAATGGCAGCAGCCCTTTCCTATGTCGATGCCGACGATTGCTGGCAAGCCCATTATAAAGACACCATTCGTGGTGGCAAGTACTTGAGCAATTTCCGTATGGCTGAATTGCACGCCAAAGAAGCCCCCGAGCGAGTCAAAGAACTCGAAAAATGGGGAGCAGTCTTCGACAGAACACCTGATGGTCGTATTTTACAGCGTCCGTTTGGGGGGCATACCTACCGTCGATTGGCTCACGTTGGCGACAGAACAGGGCTAGAACTCATCCGTACCTTGCAAGACAAGGGCATCCACTGCGGCATCGATGTCCACATGGAATGCACGATGACGCATCTACTGAAAGACGGCGATCAAGTCGCAGGTGCTTTCGGTTACTGGCGTGAAAGCGGTCGCTTTATTTTGATTAACGCCAAATCGGTTATTCTTTGCACAGGTGGCATCGGAAAGGCGTACAAAGTGACGTCCAATAGCTGGGAATATACCGCCGATGGTCAAGCGATGGCTATGAAGATCGGTGCTGAACTCATCGATATGGAGTTCTTGCAATTCCACCCGACAGGTATGGTTTGTCCGCCTTCGGTCAAAGGGATTTTGGTTACCGAAGCCGTGCGTGGTGAAGGCGGTAAATTAGCGAACGCCCTCGGCGAGCGTTTTATGAAGAATTACGACCCTGAACGCATGGAGCTTTCGACTCGGGATATCGTGGCAAAAGCCATTTACACCGAAGTGAAAGAAGGTCGTGGATCGCCCAATGGAGGCGTCTTCCTCGATATTTCGCATCGTGGCGCCGACTACATCAAACGCAAGTTGCCGTCGATGTATCACCAGTTCTTAGAACTCGGCGATGTGGACATCACCAAAGGCCCGATGGAAGTTGGTCCTACCATGCACTACACCATGGGTGGCGTTCGGGTGCATCCTGAAACGCAAGAAGTCTTGAATGTCACGGGGCTTTACGCTGCGGGCGAAGTGTCTGGGGGCTTACATGGAGGCAACCGCTTAGGCGGGAACTCCTTGAGCGACTTGATCGTCTTCGGTCAACGAGCTGGTCAACATGCTGCTGAGTTTGCCAAGCAACAAACGATTTTGCCCAAAATTAACGACGAAGAAGTTAAAGGCTATGCCGAAGAATTGGTCGCTCCCTTTGAGCGTGATTCTAAAGCCGAAACGCCTTATCAGATTCAAGCCGATTTGCAAGAACTGATGAACAATAAAGTCGGTATTGTGCGTGAAGAACAAGGGCTAAAAGAAGCCATTGAAGAACTTCAAGTGCTAAAAGCTCGTGCGAAAGTCGCTCGTGTGGATGGCAGTCGTGCGTACAACCCCGGTTGGCATTTGTCGCATGACATTCACAACATGATTTTAGTCGGTGAAGTCGTGGCTCGTGCCGCCCTTCAACGTACCGAAAGTCGTGGTGGGCATACCCGTTTGGATCACCTTCAACCTGACAATGAGCATTGGCGTTTCGTCAATAGCACCATTCGTTTGAACGAGTCGGGTGAGCTGGATGTTTCGACGTATGAGAAGCCTCAAATGGATGAAGCACTTCGTGACTTGTTTGAAAAGTCCGACGAGTTAGCCATTACACAAAGCAAGCAGAAAATATAGGAAAGGAACGCTCTTATGATGATGAGTCTAGGCGTTGTGGATCGTGAGTTTCACGTTTTTCGTGGTTTGCCTGATGCAGATGGCGAACATATTGGAGAAGTCAAATCCTTTACTGTCCCTGTTCAACCAGGTTGGGTCGTCTTGGATGCCCTGTTATATTTGCAAGCGCATAATGCCCCTGATTTAGCGATTCGCTGGAATTGCAAGGCGGCGAAATGTGGTTCTTGTGCGGCTGAAATCAACGGTTTGCCCAGCTTGATGTGCAAAACCCGTTTGGATCACATGCCACTTGACAAACCTGTTTTGGTTCGTCCTATGCGTACATTCCCCTTGATCAAGGATTTGGTGACGGATGTGAGCTGGAACTACGAAGTCAACAAGCGTATCACCCCATTTACGCCGTATAATGACGATCAATCCACGTGGCGATACTTCCAAGAAGATGCCGATCGTGTGCAAGAGTTCCGCAAGTGTATTGAATGTTTCTTGTGTCAAAACTCCTGCCATGTGATTCGTCATCACCGCAAGTTTAATCACTTTGCGGGGCCTCGTTTCTTGGTGCGTTTGGCATCGCTGGAAATGCACCCTCTTGATGTGGCGGATCGCATCCCCTTCACCAAAGAAGAAGCAGGCATCGGGCTTTGCAACATCACCAAATGTTGTACGGAACGTTGCCCTGAAGGTATTCGTATTACCGACAATGCCATTATTCCCCTAAAAGAACGTGTGGTGGATCGTTATTATGACCCTATCACGATGCTTTTACACAAAATTGGCATTAAATAAGCCTAAATACCGCACGTTTAAACCCTAAACGTGCGGTACTTAAAAGAAAGTCTTACGTTTATGTCGTTTCGTAGCCCTCAACAAGTCATCAATATGCACCAGTACCGAAAAGTGCCTATTTGGCAACGGCTTTTGGGAGCGATTGCCTATCCGATTTTCTTTTACTATAGCCTGAAACTAGGGGGAATGAACCTCTTTCCCTTTTTGATGATGTTTCTCGTGATGTGGGTGATTTGTCGAAGCGGTAAGATCAACACGCCTGCTTTTGTGAAGTATCATGTCGCCCAAGCCTTTGCGATCGGCGTGATTGCGGATGTCTTGCGTATGCTGGTGGATGCCCTGTTAGACGTTTTTCTAGCAGCATTACCCTTCTTTAGTTTTTTACCATTTTTGGATTGGACGACACAAATCAAACTCGGTTTTATTAGCGTCTGGTTACTGCTTTTGGCGGGCTTCGCCTTATATAACGTCGCCTTAACCCTTATGGGCCGTCAGCAAGAGTTCCCACTTTCAAGCAAAGTTGCCAAACGAATTGTCTACTAAGGATTGATGCATGATGCCTTCTTCAAAACACGTTTTACTAGGTTTGACTGGGGCGTCGGGCAGTATTTTGGGTCTAAGGTTATTAAAAGAATTACTCTTGCTCAAAATCCCTGTGGATGTTATTTTCTCCGAACACGCTAGCCTCGTGATGCAACAAGAATTGGGCGTTTCGGTAGAAGGCACAACCTTAGACGACAAAAAGGCATCGCTCCTGCGACTTTTAAAGCTCGATGCGTCCACCTACGATGTCTTATTGACCCTGTATTCCAACAAAAATATCGGAGCCAAACCCGCCAGTGGCACGCATCTTCACCGAGGCATGATTATCGCCCCTTGTTCGATGGGGACGCTCGCTCACATTGCCCAAGGCATGAGCGACAACTTATTGACTCGTGCGGCGGATGTCACCTTAAAAGAAGGGCGACGCCTGATTTTGGTGCCTCGTGAAACGCCGTTTAATGCGATTCATCTGCAAAATATGTTGACGCTTTCACAACTAAATGTGCGACTCATTCCGCCGATGCTCTCGTTTTATAGCCCTGATTTCTTGAGCCTAGAAGGTCAGATTTTATACACGGTGGGCAAAGTCTTGGATCAACTCGATCTTGAGCATCAGCTTTATGAGCGGTGGCAAGGGTTAAGTTCCTCACTTCAGTCACCCAAAATTGCTAAGATTTACGACGAACTTCTTTAAAAAAAGGAAAACCCTATGTCTATCGCCACAAACACCCCCTTACCTACCCCCTACATTTCTTATTGGCAAACGCAGTTCGACGCTCCTGAAACTTTGAGCGAAGAAGCGACAATCCTAGAACGCTTGCAATACGCCATTTTAGACGGCGATTCTAAGCAAGCGTCCCTATTATTAGCGGAAGCCATTCGTGTGGTAAAAGCCGATATTGTGGCGACCGAATGCTTGCTTCCCACTGCTCAACTATTGACGGACAAGTTCAATAATATGGAAATGCTCTTGCCTTTTGTCTTGCAAAGTGCGGCGATTTTGCGTCATGCGTGGGAAGCGGTGCTTCCCCAGTGCCAGCATTTTAAATCCCCAGCGTCTTGCCTCATGCTCACCGTGCAGGGCGACACGCACGAAGTCGGCAAAAACATCGTCGATACGCTCTTACAAGCCCACGGATTCACCGTCCGCAATTTGGGTTCGCAAGTCACTCGTGACCAATTACTTCAAGCGATTGCCACGCATCAGCCTGATGCCGTTGTGATGAGCGGTTTGTTGATTGAATCCGCCAAGCAAATGAAGGCAAACATCTCCGCTTTAACGGACGCTGGCATTAAGCTCCCCATTATTTTGGGAGGCCCTGCTTTGACGCCTGCTTTTGTGTTGAAAGAGTGCCGTCCTTTAACGAAAACGCCCGTCTTACACGCTCGAACGGCGATGGATACCTTGGCGTATTTAGAAGGCATTGGTGAAGCCAAATCGCAAAACAAGCCGTGGCATCCACCAGCGAATGCGGAACCGCAACCTCCGACACCCAATGAAATGATGAATCAAGCTGAAACGAATGAGGCTCAAACAGCTAGCGAACGCCCCTTGCCTCGTGCGAGTGTGACGCCAGCGACGACCATTCCCACGCCTCCGTTTTGGGGGGTGAAGGTCGTCGAAAATATCCCCCTTGAAGCGATTTACGACTTTTTGAACGCCAAAGTTTTGATGAGTGGGCATTGGGGCTTTCGCCGTTGGGACAAAACCCCCGAAGAGCAAGAAGGCTTTATTCAAGCCGAAATACAGCCTTTGTTTGAATCCTTAAAATCACTGGTAAAAGATCAAGCGATTTTTACACCCAAAGTAGTCTATGGCTACTTCCCCGCGACGGCTAAAGGCGATGATGTCGTTATTTACAATCCGCAGAATCATGATGAAGAAATTCGCCGTTTTCAGTTTCCCCGTGGCGGGCAGAAAAACGTGTGTTTGAGCGATTATTTAATCGAAACAGAAGGTTCGCAAAAGGATGTGCTGGTGCTTCAATTGGTGAGCATGGGGCAAGGGGCGGCTGATTTTGACCAAACCCTTTTTGCGGATGGCAACTATATGTTGTATTATTTATACCATGGTTTTTCGGTGGAAATGGCGGAAGCCTTGGCGGAATACTGGCATACGCAAGTTCGCAAGGAATTACAGATTAACGCAAAAGAAGCCGGCAAAACAGGCTTGCAACTCTTAAAGCCTTCGGCGTATCAAGGGTGTCGATACAGTTTTGGGTATCCTGCTTGCCCGAACTTGGCGGATCAAGCGGTGTTGATGGATTTGTTGCAGGGCGAACAAATTGGCGTGAGCTTGAGTGAAAGCTTTATGTTGATTCCTGAACAGTCGACTTCGGCGATCGTGTTTCATCACCCAGAGGCGTATTATTTTGATGTGAATCAAAATTAGAATACAGAAAAATTTTAAGTAAAGTGGGTATTCTTAAGCTACTTTATTACAATTGTAAATAATTGCTTGCCAAAAATATAGTCGCTATTGTATGATGTTCGCAAGAGAAGATTTTCAACATTGAAAACGTTGAATAATCCCCAAGCCACATGTAGAGAAGATCCCCAACCCACAACATGGAGGTACGTCCAATGCCCCAAGCTGTTGATGTGTCTTCTTTTTTTTCGGAAGAAGAAGAATCGATTTACGTAACCCTAAACATGATTGATCACGCCTTACGCACTTTTCAAGCCTGTTTGAACCGCCATATTCGAGGCAACGACGTCGTGCGTCTGCTCTACCAATGCAACCGCACCCATGACAGCATGAAGACGTTTTTGTCCTTCATGGTGGGGGGGCATCCACGAGTTCGTCAGTATGTGAACACCGAAGAAACCTTTATTGCGGTGGAAGAAAACGTCTTAGAAAACTATGCAGGACAGGCCTTTTTGGATCCCAAATCGATTTTTCATGTGGATTTTATTCAGAAGAAGATTCGTATTTTACAGCAGTTGCATCGTGAATTGCAGATGACGGATCG
>JAJTHC010000135.1 GCA_021299615.1 Vampirovibrionales bacterium | reverse complement strand
CAATAAGGCGACTTGGGTTTTTAAGTCTTCAATCTGCCATTTCACTTGTTCAGGGGAAAGGGATTCTCTTTGGGACTTCCAGTATTGCAGTAAACTTTTATAGGTCGCCATAAAAATAAGCGTCAAACTAATGGCAGAAAGCAATTTAATTGCCACAAGCATAAAGGCAAAGGGATGTTCAATCCCATAATAGCTCAACATATATTTGGCGAACAGGCCTGGGTCTGGCACCGCTTCTGAAAGTTTAACGAGGAGCTGGTGTTGAAAAAAATAAAGACTTTGAAAGATACCGAAGAAAAACAAACCGTAGAGGATCGTCCAAAAGGCACTCTCTTTTTTTTGACCGAATGTTTCTTGAGCTGGTAGGTTCATAATAAAATCCTTTTTCTTTAATTTTAAGAGTTCGTCATCCTATGATACACTAGATTCATCAAGATAGGAAAGTCTACGCATGATGTCATTATGGCAGAGGATAGAAGCGGTTCAATCGATCGACAGCACCGCTTTTTTTGAAGCCATTGAAACCAGCGACGAAGCTCGGTTCTTAGAAGCCAGTGCATCGGGGCTTTTAGAAAGCTTTGTGCCTGAATGGCAACGCATGAAGGGTGAAGCGAACACACAACACCAAACCCATGACTTCACGTTAGATGTCCACACCGCAAAAGTCGTCACCAAAACACGGAAAACTCAAGCGTTTCAAAGCCTTCCCCCTCATTGGCAACGATTAACGACACTCGCTGCTTTTTTCCATGATTTAAGCAAGCAGGGCGGTTATGCCTTTCAACGCCTTGAACTGTCGCCCGATCCTTTGCATCCGCTGAAGGTGTCGGCTGAAATCAAACGCTATTTGGGACGCTGGGGCTTTTCAATGCTCGATGTCTTTATCGTCGTGCAACTGGTGCGTTATCATCAAGTTTTCGGACGCTGGATCATTCGTGAAAACAAAACAGGGCAAGCCCCTACGCTCGAAATGTTTTATGCCCAAGCCATGACATTGCCTTCCCCTGATTTTTTAAACGCCTTGCTGGCACTCACCGAAGGCGATATTCGTTCCGTTAAAGCCCAAGACGCTATTTTTGATGCTCGTGTTGAAGCCCATTTGCATCACCACGGCAAGCAAGTCTTGGCGTGTATTGAAGGGATCCATGCCAAGCAACACGACTTTATTCAGCATTATTTGCCTGTTGAAATGGATGCCTTAACAAACTTGCCTTTAGTGCGTATCTCCTTACCTTCAGAGGTAATACGAGCTTACGACACGTCTTGCGAGTGTGGGCTAGAAGCCTTGGCGTCTTGGACATTCTTTCCGATTGAAGGGTTCAGCACTAAAGCTTCCACCCAATCGGCGGAAGCTTTAGCGTATTTTGTGAAGCCTTATGCGTCCAACGTCAAGCCCGTTGTGCAACGACTTTCGCCCCTAGCGTGGCAAGCGTTTTGGGATGCTCCACATTCTTTAAGCAGTCCTAATTTAGGGTGCTTGAATCCACTATTTTTATAGGTTTCATTACCTAAAACTAAAACTTTGTGCTTTAATTAGGGAGACACTTAAAGTATTAGAGGGACTCCGTTTTATATGAAATCCGCCTTACATCACGTTTTGATTCAAACCCTTTTACCGTTGAAAGCCAACTTCGAAGCCTGCCAGTCCATAAGCGAAACAGATTGGCACACCATTATTTCACAAGGTCTTAAAATGGAACAACCCAAGCACCGTGAACATGGTGATTATGCGGTGAACATCTCCTTTTTGGCACGATACACGAAGCTGGCTCCTCCGCTTATTGCCACGACTTTATTGCCTCATCTCCAAATTGAAGGCTTTACGGCTACAGCCATTGGCGGATTCATCAATTTTAAAGCCACTGAAGCGTCTTTGCTTGAAACGCTTTTGCCTACCTTGCAAGGGACTCAAAAAGCGGGTCAAAATATCAGCAAGCAAAACGAACGCCTGCATCTGGAGTTTGTGTCAGCCAACCCCACAGGACCTTTGCATCTGGGGCATGGACGCTGGGCTGCTCTTGGGGACAGCCTCCGCCGTATTTGGCAACATAATGGAGCCACTGTTGTCACCGAATTTTTGGTGAACGATTACGGTCAGCAAATGACGAATATGGCAAACAGCGTGTGGTTTAGAGCCTTAGAATATCTAAAACTCGCCCCATTCCCTATACCTGTTGAAGGCGAAAAGTTTTTGTATTACCCAGGAGCTTATGTCACGGATTTAGCCCTAGAATACTTGGAAGAAGACCATAATGCCCAAGCCATTACCTATGTTTTTGAACAAGAAGGGGCGAAACGTCTGGAGCAATTGGCGTCTAAAGAACTCTTGTTCGAACTAAGAAACATCAGCCGTAATGCGATGCTTCAGCTTCAACAAGACTTGCTCAAACGCTTTAGAACGTCCTTTGATATTTGGCAGCTGGAAAGCCACTTGCATCTTTCAGGGGTCGTTGAAAAAACCTTAGAGCGTCTTAAAAGTAAAGGTGTGACCTTTGAAGAAGACGGTGCCTTGTGGATAAAATCTACCGAAGTGGGTGACGACAAAGACCGTGTGCTGGTCAAAAGCGACGGCTCTTACACCTATCTCACCGCAGATGTGGCGTATCACGACGACAAATTCAATCGTGCGGAACACTTTACATCCATCGTCAACATTTGGGGAGCCGATCATCACGGTTATGTGTCTCGCATTACCGCCGCCATGCAAGCCTTGGGGCATGATCCCCAGCGTTTGGTGATTATTTTGGGGCAGTTGGTGAATTTGGTCGTTGAAGGCGAAAAAACCCGTATGGGCAAGCGTAAAACCATGCTGACCCTTGAAGATGTGATTGAAGAGGTGGGTGTGGATGCCGCTCGCTTTTGGCTGGTGTCTCGTTCTGCGGACAGCACCATTGAGTTTGATGTCGATTTAGCGACATCCGCCAGTGACGAAAACCCTGTCTTTTACACGCAATACGCCCATGCCCGAGCCTGTGGCATTTTACGAAATGCCTTCAATAAAATTGTGGATCTTGAAACAGGTGAAGAGTCGCCTGCTCGTTTCAATAAAAAAGATTATGAAGCGTTTAAAAAAAGCATCACGGCAGGAGCTTGGGAAACCCTTTTACTTAAACCCTTTGAAGGAAATAAGCAGGCGTATAACAAAGTGCGTGAAACGATCTTATTATTGGTGTCTTTCACGGAACGTGTTGAAGATGCGGGTCGTGTAAATGCCCCGCATTTAATTGCTCGTTATGCCCTTGATTTGTCGAGTGATTTTCATTCGCTTTATGCGGCGTGTCGGGTTTTGTGTGACGATCCGCAGCAGGCGTTGGCTCGTTTGTTGTTGGTGGATGTCTTGCGTTTGACACTCGCCCAAGCCTTGGATCTCCT
>JAJTHC010000140.1 GCA_021299615.1 Vampirovibrionales bacterium | reverse complement strand
TTAGAGTTTTCTGTACAGTAGGCTAGACTAGGAGCCTAGATTATTTTGTGAGGGCGTGTAGACAGACCTACATAACAGAACAAAATAATCGTAGCGACAACGTATAGACACTGTACAGAAAATTATCAATTCGGCTATACACGATTCGTTAATGGCAATGAGCAACACGGCAGGTAATGCCCCTGTTGATGCCGACGGCTTTGTCGATATGAATTATTTGAAAGGTATGTATCTACAAGAAAAAAACTTATTTTACAAAAAACAGATTTAGAATTCGCACTCAAGTTAAGTGAAAATTTAGAAAACAGAGAGAAAGAAAAAGCACAACGTCATGAATCCTTAGAAAAGAAGCTTCAGCCTGTTTGGTTTGCCTAAGTTTTATAGTGTTTTCTATATAAAATGTTCTATTGCCTCTTCGTTGTCGCTACGATTCTCGATGTGCTTATGGTCGTCTTTGTACACTTCACACATCTGCGAGTCTAGGCTCCTAGAATCCACCTATACGCTATTCAATCGTTTAAAGGGTATAGGATGACGCCTGTACCCTTTTGAAGATATTTCTTTCGCTATACTTTTTAAAATGTCAGGCTTCAGCTGGAGCATTAAAACCGATTTTGCTAGACTCAATCTTTTTACTATAACGAATGTCTTCCACATCTGCGACGGTAACGGTTTGATTAAAACGACGATGCGTAAAAGTTAAACTACCGTCTTGATTGCGAAGGGCTTTCCAATCCCGTTTAGAACCTTCAAGAGTCATGGCATCCTGTCCTGCTCCGCCGACGACTTCAAATTGATTGTCTTTGTTTTTGGATCCTGCATGCACGAAAATATCGTCATTACCCACGCCTAAATCAGCTTGGACTTTGTTGGCTTTTCCGCCGAGTTCGAGGGTATCTTTTTGCTGAGCCGCATAGACCTTGCGGTCATGATCCGACTTAAACTCACGACCCGTCAAATCGCTGGTGGCGATAATACTGGTGTTATTTTCGCCTCCCACGCGGACGGTCTGCTTGCCGTTACCCCCGTACAAGGTTTTGTTCTTCGTGCCTTGTAAGACGGCTTCAGACGCTTCTAGTCCTGAAAAACTAAAGACGGTGTTGTCATTGTTTTTACCGAGTAAACCAAAGCGTTGAATGCCTTCGTTGGCGGTGATGTTGTTGGTATTGCCGTTGGCGGATTCCCCAATACCTAGCTCTTTAATGCTTTTATTGATCGTTAAGTGATTTTTGTTGCCTTGCCCTTCAAGGTAGGCTTGCCCCATGTTCTCGGCTAAAATCTGAGTCGTGGCGTTGACGGCACGATCTTCCCAGCTTCCCACTTGATTGAAAAGCCCTGAAGAACCACCGTTATAGGCAGCCGTTAGAATCTGCCCGACTTTTTCAGAAGCGATCACATCGTTTCTCGCCCCTTCCAATTGGGGCGTGTTTGCTCCTGCCATGACTAAATGGTTGACGAAAGTTCCTGTAAAGCGGTTGGATGCTCCACTGTCGCCGTCCATAATGGCGGTGTCGACCTTGCGAGCCAAGACTTCATTACGAGCATTTTGCGTGCCTGATTGATAGCTGTCCTGCACGTCACCAAATATATTAACGCTGTTGGTGGCTCCGTTTTCGCCACGTTGTCCTAAGACTTGCACATTGCTTTGCACAATGGCACCATTATCGCTTTGCTGGCTACCCCCAAACATTTGAAGATCGTTGACATTATTTTCAAAAAGACTTTGGCTTTTGCCGGAAGAGCGAAGCGTGGCTTTTTGAAGGGCATCGTTGTAGCGGAACAGACCTGTGTCGCTTATATCGACGATGCCATTGCGAGACGTCTGCGGTGCGACGTTTCTAAACTGGCTTAAACCAATGGGATCGATTTGTTCCACGTTTGGCAGGGGGCGTCCTTGCACACGAGGCAGTCGATAGTCGTTGAAATTATTGGAAGCATTCCCTGTTGGATTGTATGAATAGGTCATGTGTTGGGTTCCCTATGTGAGTAAAACTACGTCACCAGCATAAAACCCATTGCCTCCCTTTTTTGTGCGTTTGTAAAGCTTTGTTTGATAAAAAGTCTCATTTTGAGATTCCCTGTTTTATGGATTTCTCGCTCCGTTTTGGGCTGGTGCTTGGGGGTCTTCTGCTTTCTAGTTTTGGCTTGTTCCATTTAACGCTGGTGCTTGGGGGTCTTTGTCCCGCCAAACCGCCACAGGCGGTCTACATGTTAGCTTGTCTATAAATGGGGGGATTACTCGAAACCCCAAAGCAACTTAAGAAGCGTTGAGGAAGGGCGTGTTACGTCCCCCCCCCAGTATGCCCCCCTTAAGAATCCCCCATCCCCGTCGAAAAAGTCTCTGACTTTTTCTCTTGGGAAAGAAAACCGTTGGTTTCCTCTCCCAACCTCTCCTTCCTAAAGGTGAAGATTCACTTCGTGAATAAGAAGGTTTCTGCCCCTTCCTCCCGTCCCGAACCACGAGTTTTAATTTCGTCATTGCGAACGTATGTGAAGCAATCTGTAAAGACTCTGAAAGTGGTGAGCAGATTGCCACGCTACACTCGCAATGACGATTTTCAGGAATTTCTCACAAGATGTAACAACCGTTCAATCTGCTCCCCCTTCGGTCGATACATAAGATAGTGTTTTAAATAATTTGCCTGTCCCCTCTCCTAATTTTAGGAGAGGGAAGAGAACGTGGCTAGACGTTCGAGGGTGAGGTTAAACCTGAGACTCCGTTTGTGAGTTTAACCGCCCCCTACCCCCCTCCTAAAATTAGGAGGGGGGACAAAACCGCTACTTAATTTTTAAAATACTATAAAAAAGGAAACCCTATGGTCAACTTCAATAACGGCTTTCGCATCAATTTAGGCCCCCTAAAAGGCATCGACAACGACTTCAATCAAGCCGTGTCTAAAATCGATCCCAAGTTGCCGAAATGGCAGCAAGACATCGGCGTTTACAATGCCGCCGCCTTGGATATGAGCAACAGCACCTTGAGCTATAGCTCCTTTTACGACCCTTCACGACTCCACAAGGTGATGGGCAAAGTGATCGACAATATGAGTTCAAGCTTCGCACCGGGACTCATGGATCAAATTTTTCCCAGTCGCCTATTTAATCCTGCGACAAACGCCAGTTTTGACTTTCTCAGCGTGCCGATGGACAATTTCTTCCGAGTCCTCAACGATCCTGATTTTGGCAAGGATGTGAAAGTCCCTGTGCAACTGGAAACGAATCCCATGACAGGTGTGGCGATTCCCACCCTGCCCACCGTAGGAGCCGAAGCCTTACACTTTGCAGCGATCGGTAATTTGGCACCGTTTTATACGCAGGCGAATCCGTACCAGCCGTATGCAGGGATGTTTTACGGCAATAATCAACAAACCCTAACGCAATTTCCGCTCAATCCCGGTTTGCCTAATCGTGGGGGATTTATTGTGACGCAACCGTATAATAGTGCCATTCGTGAGCAAAACTTTTTCAAGGGCATTGGGGTCTACACGCCTGTGGCTCAAAACCCGTTTCCGTTTCCAGCGTTGCCTCTGCAATATCAGCCCCCTCGTAAAAAGGGGAGCTAGGATGTCGCCCTCTCCTGATTTAGGAGAGGGCGACAAAATGGATTTAATCTTGTATTTTAGGATAAACTAATGGACTATAAGGCTTTGTCTCTGCTGGCTTTTGTGGAAAATGTTCAGGGTTATCAAGACCTTCACGCTTTATTAGAGCGAGCATAGCTTTATGAACCCCTTCAACAGTAGTTTTAATTGTTTGCTCTGAATTAGAGTTAGGAGGCATTTTTCTGTATGCCTCAGTCAATAGATTTTTCAAACGTTCTGAAGCAACCAATTCAGGCATAGAAAGCTTGTTGTCTTCATTGGCATCTATAAGTTTGAATTTATATTCTAACTCTTTCTTTTCTTCTGGAGTCCCTTTTCTCTTAGCGGGTTCAATACCAAATTGAGGCATTCCATTTTTTTGAAAATCAGTAAGATACTTATCGGCATCCTTAAACTCAGGATTCAAGTATTCTTCTTTGCTAATAAAACCATCTTGATTGCCTTTACCATTATAGTTTTTAAGGTCATAGGTCACCATAGCGGAACTTGCCTTGTCATAAGCTTTAATATATTCGTCACTAGGTAAATTATAACGTTCTGTCATCGTGCCGTAGGGCTTAATTTCTTTTTGGAAATAGTTCTTTTGAATAGAGGTCATTTAAAATAATCCTTTGTAATTTGGTTATGTGCTACAGGAGAATAGATTCTCAAAATAATAAAAACAATCTTATCTTGTGAATTGACTATTTGTTACAAATGATAAGGAGATGTTTTGTTACACTCAATAAGATGCTTTCTAATTTTGAAATGTTTGACGTATAATAGAAAGCGATACTCGCAAACCCACAAGGATGCCTTTCTATGTCGACCTGCTCCACAAGTTCCGCCCCACTCACCGAAAAAGCCATTGCGGTGGCAAGCGAAAAACTCGCTGAAATCCAAGCCATTTATCATCAACCGTTTTTAAAGCTCCTCTATCAAGCAGGCGATGTGCATCAAGCGAACCAACGGGTCGGCGAAGTGCAGTTGGCG
>JAJTHC010000110.1 GCA_021299615.1 Vampirovibrionales bacterium | reverse complement strand
CGTTTAAATCTAATGCAAAACACCGCAATAATTCCCGAAATTTACGTTCAGAAATGTGCGACTGTTTATAATACTTGTTTTTGCCTGTAGTCATAATGCTTTAGCCTATCATAAAATTAGCTAAAGTTTACCAGACCCTTGCCATTTATCACCACTAGGTGTAACATGTTGGTTTGTTCCCATAATAGGATTACCTCTTTTTTTATTTAAACAGACTGTTATAAATCTTGTCCAAATAATCCTTTTGTGAGACAATCGATTTGTTATCTTCATATGTCTCTACAAGACTTATTTGAAAAAGAAGCCAATGAATTGTCTGTTAATGATTCGTTGGCTCTTTAACTTATAACATTTTTCATTAAGTAGTGTCAACACAGTGTAACATTTAGTTACGTTTTATATTTGGGACGGTTACAAAAATTTATAAATATGTTATACTAATAGCAATACGATTTACTTGGATAACTGTATGCGCCTTATTAAAAAAAAGACCTTAAAAGAGAAGTCAGAATCTTTTCCCGAAGCATGGGTTGCCCTAGCGGCTTGGGCAAATGACGTTCAAAAAGCCGACTGGGCTTCTTCCCAAGACGTAAAACAGTCATTTAATTCGGTTTCAATTATCAACAATAAACGAGCCGTCTTTAACATCAAAGGCAATCAGTACCGCTTAGTCGTAGATATTGAATACACTTACAAAATCGTTTTTATTGTATGGTTTGGTACGCACAAAGCCTATGATAAAATCAACGTGGAGACCGTTAACTATGAAAAATCAAACACCCCTCATTAGACTCATCGAATCCGCTGAAGATTATGAACTCGCTTTAAGTGAAATCTATCTTCTCATTCAACGAGATGACTTAAATCAAGCAGAAGCCCAGTTTTTAAAAGTGCAATCTAAATTAGTGGACGATTGGGAAAAAGAACAAGGCTATGAGCTAAAACAACCCAGTGTTAAAGACTGGATCCTACACCGTATGGAAGAGCGTGGCTTGAGCCGACGTGATCTCATTCCTTATATCGGCAGTGCATCTAGGGTGAATGAAGTCTTAAACGGCAAGCGTGAATTGACGATCACCATGATTCGAGCCTTGCATAAGCACCTCAACATCCCCCTTGAAGCCTTAACGCAAGAACCCTTGCCTAATGAAGACTCCCAGCATGACTATCTCTTAAGTCAAGCTTCAAGATATAAAAACGTCATTAAAAAATTAAACTTTAATTTTTGTGATTTTGAAGAAGTTTCGGTACGTTTAAATAAAGTGATTACAGAGCTAGGGGGTTTTGAAAAAATCCCGAAAGGGGCTTTGGCTCGTAAAAATGACGAGAACCGTCTTTCTGCGAAGACGGATCGCATTGCCTTACAGTTATGGATGATTCGCCTACTCGATTTAGTCAATAGTAAAATAGACAATACACCAAAGTATCAAGCCATTGACGTTCCTTTTTTAGAAGAAGTTGCTAAACTGTCTATCTTTCCCAACGGCTTAACACAGGCTTTTGAATTACTTCAAGCACGTGGTATTTTTGTAGAGGTTTTACCTCATCCGCAACGAACCTATTTAGACGGAGCGACGCTTTATTTCAAGGGGCATCCCATTATTGGTTTAACTTTACGTTACGATCGTGTGGATAATGTGTGGTTTACGTTGATGCACGAATTGGCTCATGTCGTTAATGATTTAGATGCCTTAAAAGAAGGCGATATTTTTACGGATGACATCACCATCGATACAAAAAAAGGCGGACATTCTGACATTGAAAAGGAAGCAGATAAAACGGCGAAAGAAGCGTTTATTCCTTCTGAGTACGAAACTGAATTGCAAGACTTAATTGAAACGCCTATACTAAACAAGTTGCTTAACTTGGCAGGGAAGCTCCAAATAAATCCTGCTATTTTGGCAGGACGAGTTCGCTATAGCTTAGGGAACTATCGTATTTTTAAAGAGTTTTCTTCGTTTAAAACAGGCTTAAGACCCAATACTTAAAGAAAGATGCCCCATGTTCAAACGTCTAAGCTTGCTTATTTTCATCCTATTTTGCACGATGCTCGCCCCTGCCTTCGCCGCCCCCGTGACGCCCAAGCTCGATACGCAAGCATCGGGCTTTGTGTACGATGCCCTCGCCCCCATGCGGTATGACGAACTCAAGCAAAACTGGTTTTATCAGCATCCCAATAGCACGCCCACACCTGAAGAGCTTGAAGGGTTGGCGTCTCAAGCCTTTTACTTGCAAGCCACTGAAACGCCTGTGTGGAAGCCGATTGTGCATTGGCGAATGGTGGGCGGATCGCATCCGTGGATGGTGGTGCCTCGTGTGCAGGTGGTGAATCCGAAGGGGAGTCTCGCCGTGCTTGAATCCAAGCTTAAGGTGCAGATTTTCGCCGATTATGGCGTGTGGTATCCTGAAACCAAAGGAGCGATTACCAACGTCAAACGCCTGATGCTCAACAATCAACGACAACGCTTGATCGCTTACGAGCGTCCCCTAGACGCCCTCGCCACAGGGGACAGAATGCTGGTGAGTCTGCCTCCGCTAGCGTTGATGCCCTTGCTAAAGCCCTACCCCGATCGCTTCCCGAATCGCATCACCGTGCAGATCCAGCTTTTTCAAGCCCAAACGCTGGTGGACACAAAAAGCCTCGTTTTGCGTCTGTATGCGGATCTCTTTGCCTTGCCGATTTATCTCTATTAAGCCTTGACTTCCACAAAGTAATCGACAAGGGCTTGCCCAAAGGCGGTTGATGAATCTGGACTATTGGCGGTAATGATCGAACCATCCACCACAACGGGCTTGTCAGAAAGGGTGGCTCCCCCTGTTTTTAGAGCCTTGTGGGTTTCAGGCATCGACCAAACGGTGGCTTGCTTGCCTTTCAGAATCCCTGATTTCGCCAAAACAGCAGGAGACACACAAATCGCTGAAACCAACTTGCCTTCCGCATAAAACGCCTTCACCAAATCATGCAAAACGCTAGACTCCCACAAATGCCCGACGCTTCCATAGCCACCAATGATGACGAGGGCATCGTAATCATGCGAACTGCAATGATCCAAATGCACATCGACGTTTTCAAACATACCGTGCATGCCTTGGGCTTCGCCTGTTTGGGTTGAGGCAATATGCACCAAATGCCCAGCGGATTCCACCGCATTGCGGGTTTCTTCAAGTTCTGTGTCGTTAAACTGTTGGGGGGCAATAATCAATAAAAAGCGTTTACTCATGGTCTTCTTCCTCAGATTTGGCTTTTTCGTTGCTGAAATCAATTTTGCCGTTGGCAGAGTTCACCACAACCCCTTGCAAGCGAGACGCTGCCGTGTCTTCCGCCTTGGAAGCCACATTCACACGCTTAACCAGCGTCACCACACCGCTTAGGGTAAGGCTTACGGCTGGTTCACCGTTAGGACCTAGCACACGCTTGCCTTGCAATAAGCCCAAGCTGGCACTGACCATTTCATTACGGCTATTGGTATTGGCGGTAAACACACGTTCTAAACTATTTTGAGCAGGTGCCATTACACGCATGGCATTCACGATGCGAGGGTGAGGGTAGACCATTTCTGATCGGTTCACCGACGTCATCGCCACGCTATTGGGGGGGAAGCCTGCTTGTACGGCGGCGGTATAGCTCTGCCCTGCGAAGACTTTATCAGGCACGGAAAACTCAATTTCTAGCCCGTCTGTTTTGCCGTAACGTAAGACGGCATCTTCATACAGCGATTGATCACTGTCAATCCGCCAATCGTCGCCAATTTTGCGAAGGTACATTAAATTGCGAGAGCGTGTGGCCAATGTGCCTGACGCATTTTTGTTAAGGAACAAGGAAGAGTCAGCTGCCACGCCTGTTTCAAGCATATCTAGGGGGGTGGGCAAACCTGTGGCAAGGCTCACATCTTCGGTTTCTACCGTAATCCAGTTGCCGTTGACTCGGATTTCCAGCACAGTGGAACTATATTGCATGTTGGGGTATTGTTCCCACGTTTCTAAAACCAGCTTGCGTAATTCAGAACGGGTAAGGTTGTCTCCGCTAATGTAGGCATTGGCGTAGTATTTCATAAAGCCGTCGATGTCTCGGCGTTGGGCGGCGGTGAGCAAGCCTTGAACGACGTGTAAAACGTCTAGCACACGTTCATCCGAAGCAGTGGCACCTGTAATGGTGACGTTTTTCAAGGCGTGGTTTGTTTTTGAAAAGCCCCATTGAGGCGTCCATGCTTGAGCCACGGGCGTGAGTTGAAGTGACGAAAACATCGCTAGCAACAAAACCGCAAAAAAGAACCGCATGAAATTTGAAAGAGGCATAAAAAATCTCACTTTGAAAAATTGAAACAATACATAATATTTACATAGTACCACTTTTTTTGATTTTGTTGTAGAGTTATTGTGTTAAGTTCTTTAAATTATGAAAGGAGCCGTTCATGTTTAAACTTCAATACCCTTTACTCTTTTTTGCAATTGCTTTGATTCCGAATGTTTCGTTTTTGCTTGCGACCTTTCGTTTCTGCAAGCGTCGTCACTTGCAAAGTCTTCCTTGGGTCGCGTCTACCTTTGTGATGCCCTTTATTGCGGTGCCTTCTTTATATGCTCGTTTTCAGCCTGAAGACAAGCAACAGGCGATTTTTTGGCGTTTGTTTGCGATGGTTTTAATCATGAATCTGCTATTCTTATTTGTAGCAGGCGTGGTTGAAAACTCAGGTTCCTTAGAATTGGCAAAACTTTTTTCTCACTAACACCTCTATATTATAGAAAGATTTTATCCTCTTATGGCAAACCTATTTGCGAAAGCCTGTCCGATTAAAATTCATGACAGTAAGATTATTATTTCCGTGCCAAGTAAGATACTAGCCCCTGAAGCGGAAGAAGGCGTGCCTGAAATCGTGATGGTGGGACGCTCCAACGTAGGCAAGTCGTCGTGGATTAATTCCATGCTGGGGCGGAAGAATCTCGCCAGAACGTCGAACACACCCGGTAAAACACGCTTAATGAACTTTTACGAAGCGACCTGTAGTAGCGATACGCTTGCGGTGCCTCGTCGTTGGTCGATTGTCGATTTACCTGGCTATGGATACGCCAAGGTATCTAAAAAAGAAATGGCGGAATGGAATAAGAACTTTCAGTATTACCTTAAAAACCGCACGAACATTGACATGGTGGTGCAGTTGATTGATGCTCGGCACGGGTTTATGGACTCTGATATTGATATGTTGGACTGGTTATTGTTTCATGATTTGCCGATTATGATTGTGATTACCAAGGTCGATAAATGCACGAATCGTGAGCGTTCGGAAAGCTTTCAATTGGCGAAAAAATTGTTGGACAAAGCAGGTTTGGCTCAATTACCTATTATCGCCTATTCCGCTGAAACACACGAAGGGCGTGTGCCTTGCTGGATGTATCTGGCGGATCAGGTAGGGCTGCCTCACTTGCAAGCCGTGGAAGCAGAAGCGACTTATACCATTTAACAGAATGTAACAATTTTTTAAGGCTATGGTGAAATTATATTGAAGGATTATAATTTGTATAGAAAGATTGGCTTTCTTACTGGTCTACTGCTCAATCTGAGCTATAAATAAAAGGATTTCATATGAAAACGAATTGTACAATTGGGAGGTCTTATTACCTAGATTTAATACGTCCTTCTTTTAATAATGCTTCAAAATGTCTAAACTCCGTGCGTCCTCCGTCTCCTCCAACAAGTCCCGTTATAGAAAATTTGCGAAAACTGGATTGCCCTCAATTAGAAGAGGAAGCTTCCTCTTTCTTAGAGAAATTACGTCAAGGGCTTCACGTCTAGTTTTAGTTCTAAAACACACGAAACGCCTTTCCTTATAATTTAGGAAAGGCGTTTTTAGCGGAAGACTTCGCTAATCTAAGGACAAAATATCCTTGAGGTCGTCGAGGCTGATTTTCTTCATAATCGTACGATCTGCTGAAATGACACTGTCGACCAAGTCACGCTTCTGCGATTTCAACTGCATAATTCGCTCTTCCACCGTCGAACGAGCAATCAAACGATACACAAACACACTCTTCGTTTGCCCAATACGATGCACCCGATCCGTGGCTTGATCTTCAGCCGCAGGGTTCCACCAAGGGTCGTAATGTACGACCATGTCGGCTCCTGTGAGGTTTAAACCTGTTCCGCCTGCTTTGAGCGACACCAAAAAGATTTTAATCGATTCGTCTTTGTTGAAGTCGTCGACTTTGGTTTGACGTTCTTCAGGCTTGGTTTGCCCTGTCAAAATCTCGTAGCGAATGCCCTTCTTTTTGAGGTGTCCTTCGACAATTTTAAGCATCTGCACAAATTGACTAAAGACCAAAATGCGATGCCCGTTTTCAATCGCATTTTCCAACAAATCCTTGAGCAGTTCAAACTTACCCGATTCGTGCAAGCCACCCGAAAGGTCACTGCTCAATAACGACGGATGATTACAGACTTGGCGTAACTTCGTCAACGCTGAAAAGACGTGTTGCTGGTTGATTTTACCACCACGAGAAATCGCTTCTTCAATCAACTCTTCACGGGCTTTTTCAAGCACATCGAGGTACAACTGTCGTTGATTGTCGGTGAGGTCGCAATAGAGAACTTGCTCCATTTTTGGCGGCAAATCTTTCAACACATCTCGCTTCATGCGACGCAAAATAAAGGGCGACACCTGCTTTTTCAAGCGATGCCCCGCATCCAAACTACCACGCTCTTCAATGGGCTGAATGTAGCGACGGCGGAAATCATCAAAATCTTCCAAAAATCCTGGCATTAAAAAGTCAAAGACGCTCCACAATTCGCTTAGGCGGTTTTCAATCGGCGTACCTGAAAGGGCGATACGATGCTGTGATTGCAACTGCTTGGCGGCTTGAGCCGTCTGCGAACTAAGGTTTTTAATCTGTTGGGATTCATCCAAAATCGCAAAGCGAAAGGCGTAGTCCTTAATCGCGTTGATGTCTCGGCGTAAAATGGCATAGCTGGTGATGACAATATCGGCTTCTTTAATTTTCGGATAGTTGTCATAGCGATCCGTGCCTGTGAGGTCCAGCACCGTGAGTTCAGGCGTAAAGCGAGTGATTTCGTTCTGCCAATTTCGAACCAACGTGGTGGGGCAAACAATCAAGGACGGAAACTGTCCATGCTTATTGCGAGCCTGTTGTAAAGCAACCAAGGCTTGTAGCGTTTTCCCGAGACCCATGTCATCTGCCAAAATGCCGTTTAAGCCGTAAGAATACAGGAACCACAACCACTGGAAGCCCCGCTCTTGATACGGACGCAGTTCGGCATGCACATTGCTCGGTACGCTTAGCTCTTCCATGGGCTTACCTGCGGTCATAATATCCCAAAAACGCTGGAACTTTTTGGACATATCCAAATTGACTTTGGCGTCGACGAGTTCCATGAGCAAGCCCGCTTTAAAGGTCGGGATTTTGTAGAAATCCACTTCGAGGATCTCAGGTTCAAACGCCTGAATGGTTCGCCCCACGGCAAGCAAGGTATGCAACGGCACTTCAACAAAACCAGTGCCTTGCACATAAAAATACTTTTTACCAGCGACCATGTGCTTTTGGATTTCCGTCATGGAAATACTCTTATTGCCCAATCGAGCCTCTAACTTCAAGGTAAAGAACGTGACCGATTCATCAAACTCTAGGCGAGCCACAATGCTCAACGGGTTGCGAGACGCTTGTAAAAGCGTCATATCCTGCGGATTAATCATGTTGATAATCCAGCCTTCTTTTTCCCATCGAGGCAGGTAAACATTGTACAAATCCACCGCTTCATCGCCTTCCGCCATCAAGGCGTGAGCCTGCATGAGTTGAGACGACACCTGATTCACACGCTCATACGCCTTTTCTTCAAAGGCAAAATCACGTTTGTACCACGTGGTTTTATTCTTCTTTTTGTTGGTGGACGCCAAATAAGGCGGCTGTTTCGTATGCTTGGCGTAAGGAATACGGGTTTTGTCGTAGTTGAAGTGAAGCACCAAACGCAGACGCATAGCGGCTTGATCCAGCATCTCCACATTAAGCGACGGTGCGGGCGGTTGCGACATTTTTTTGAGAGAATCTGCAACAGCCGTATCGTCAATTAGCAAAATCTTTCGTAAGTTGGGCAGAACTTCAAAGAGGAAGTTGCCACTGTCTTGCATGGGGACATCCGTAAACGTGCTTTTTTTCAGGGCTTTGGGCAGTTTCGCCAAAACAGGTTGTAAGGGATAAATCCGCTGAAGATGCTTACCCCACGTGGCATGAGGATCCAACAACTCCAGTTCTTCAAGGGCGAGAACGGTTTTCGCCTTTTCACTGGTCACCGCTTCTGCTTTTTCAGAAATCACAGGCGCCGTTTCAAACTGACACCAGTGCATCGCCAAAGTGGTTTGACCGTTGGTGTTTTGATGCACTTCTAGCAGGGGCATCAAGGGGAGCGTTTCAACACGCATCCGCATGCCTTTTTCGTCCAGCACTTCTTCACACTCGCCGAGCGTCGCATAAAACTCGTCGAAGGCTTCAAACGGCACCAAAAGCCATCCGTTATTCGAAACCTGCTTAATACGGTGCTTTTCCAAAAATTGAAGCACGGCAATATCCGCACGCCCTTCTTTGACTTGATGCCAAGGCGTACCATCAGGATATTCGGCGGTCATCGCTCGTTTCAGCAACTTAGCAGGATCGGCACACCATGTGTCTCGCTCACGTTCAATGAGTCGCACGCCGACGCCTTTGCTTTTGTTGTATCCCAAATGCAACTGAACTTTCAGGATGCCCATGGGCTTGGTCACGGGCATTAAATCGGCGTCTTCTTCAGGCAAGTTCCAATAGACTTCCCACAGGCGTTGTTCCGCAATACTCAAGGCGATGGCGACCGCATGCTTACACCATTTTTCTTCAATGGCACAGTTGCATCGGGGATCCATGCCCGCCGTATTAAACCGCATTTCAGTCGTGTAATGCGATTTATAATTGCCTTTGACTTGAGCCACAATACCGAATGGTTCCAAGTCCATGTTCATAATTTTATTGCCAGAGAGGTGCATTTCTAGCCCTCGACGCCAATTGCCCGCTTTGGCTTGATTTTTCACCCACACAGGCGTAATATGCGGAATAGGATCTTTCGGCAGATTTTGCTGGGACGCTTGATTCTTCTGCCCTTGATTTTTTTGCGACTTGCCCCCTTGATTTTGGGAATTGCCTTGAGCATTCCCTTTTTGCTTTGGAGCGTTACTTTTTTTACGCTGAGCTTGTTTGGGTGGCTTTTGAGCCGTTTGTTGAGCAGAAAGGGCATGTTTATTCATAAAGTAATGGATTTAACCTTCAAGCGATTATATAGGTATTTTTAGGTGCCAAACCAAAGTGTTTCAAGTAGAAACGAAAAGATTCGTTACTTACTTCTGAAACGAGACATTCAGCGAAATGAAAACATCATCTCAAATCGTATTAAGCAAAAGTAAACACGATTGCTTCAGCGGGAAATTTTACAGGGTATGGCTTGTGATTACAGGGTCTTTTTCAGACGAAAAGTAAGACAAGGCTTTTCAAAACATCCCAATACATTTAATCTTTACGAATATAATAACACATAAATGTTGTTTGCAAGTTTTTTTTACCAGATCTTTATTATAGATACATCATATTAGGGAGCTTTACCTGTTTGAACATGTTCCTAGCACAAAAAACGACGTAAATCGGTTTCATGCCATTAAGGACGATTTTAGAGACTTAAGGACACATCATATGGCATCCAACAATTATTTACCACAACGCCCCGTCGATCCTTCGACGTATTTGAACCCAGCGGTTAATCAACAAGCATCGGTTCCATCTCCACCACAGGCGTCACAGGCGTACCAAGCACCAGTCCCTATGCAAGGATCTCAAAACCCGTATCAAGCCAATTCGTATCAGGGAGCAACACAATCACAAGTACAGCCACAAGTGCAACAATGGCAAAACCAACAGCAACAACAGCAAATGCAAGCTCAACAAGGGACTCCTCCGCCGACGCCTGTACAAATGCAAGCGTATCAAGCCCAGCGTGAATCTCAGCAAAAACAAATGAATGTAGTCAACAATACCGCTTTAGGTACGATCGGTTTTGGCACGATCGGAACAGGTATTGCTTTAGCCGAAACCGTACTTCCACAAGAAAGTGATTTAAGCAAACCCCATGTTTCCAAAGTGGGCAATGTCACCTATCAGGTAGATCTGGAAGAAAAACCTCAAGGCTTTGTTGAAAAAAGCAAAGGGCTTTTGGGTCAAGGTAAAGACAAAGAGCTACAAGTAAGACGCATCGCCAATGGCAACACAAGCATGCACATTAAAGCGTACGATCCGAACACAGGTAAGGCTAGTCTTGTGGCGGTTGATGTGAGTGACGGCATACAAGCCCACTACGAAGTCGACAATAAAGGTCAATACCTGCTTAAAGAAGTCGTACCTTCTAGAGGACGAGGTAGAGAGGGGCTTCACTTAAGCCCAGATGATTTAGAGGACTTAAAGAAGTATAACCCTCAACAATTTGAAGCCTTGCAAGAAAAGTTAGCTAAAGTAAAGTCGCAAAAAAAGGCATTCTCATTTTTAGATGCGGATTATCGAAAAGAAGTCAAAAAACTCAAGGATCAAATTGCGAAGCTTTCTGCAAAGCAAGCCAATCACGAAGCCTTAAACCTTTCCACAGAAGAAATCGACAATTTGCTAAAAGCAACTAACACCATTGACTTACCCGACTTAAATACGGTGGTGAAAAATGCTAAGATGCCACATAACATCGATTGGGCAGAGGTCTTCCAAAAAGTCCTTACCAAAGGAGGGCTTGGGGCTATTCTAGGCGGGCTTGCCATTGGCGGAGGCACGTGGGCGTTTCAAACCATGCGAGAAAAATCGCCTGAACAAAAACGCATAGATGCTCTAATTGCTCAAAACCAAGCGAACCAGCTTCAACCTGGCAGAGCTCCACAACAGCAAGGAGGACAGGCGATTCATCCTGCTATGCTCGCCAATAATGGCATGTATCGTCCGTATTAGTATTGAGAAAAGCAATCGCCTCTTCATCAGAGCCTTTTTCGTTTAAAGTCCCCAAACGATAAACTTGTTCACCGTCAAGAATCGAAGAAAGGCGAGCTTGAACCGCATCCGCCTCTTCCGCCGAAACACACAAAACAAAGCCAATGCCTGCGTTAAAGGTATGCAAAATCGTCAAGGCATCCAAGTTGCCGTGCTTGGCGAGCCAAGCAAACACAGGAGGCAGGCTCCAGCTCGACACATCCACCACCGCCTTGAGATGATCGGGCAAAATACGGGGGATGTTGTCCTGAAAGCCACCACCTGTGACATGCACCATACCTTTTATGGCGGAAGACTCCGATTTTAGCAAGTCTAAAATGGGCTTCACATACAAACGAGTCGGAGCCAACAAGGCTTCATACAGGGAAGCGTTACTATTTTCTAGCGGAACATCTTCTGTGATCTGGGCATCTTTAAGAATCTTACGAATAAGCGAATAGCCGTTGGCATGAGCACCACTAGACGCAATACCAAGCAACACATCACCCGCTTGCATCGTTTGAGGACGAGGCAAGAGCTTCGCTTCTTCAACGACACCCACGGCAAAACCTGCCAAGTCGTATTGATTTTTGGCGTAAAATCCAGGCATTTCAGCCGTTTCACCGCCCACTAAGGCACAATTTGATTCCCCACATCCACGAGCGATGCTATCTAAAATCGTGGCAAGGACATCAGATTGGATTTTGTCCGTGGCGAAATAATCGAGGAATACCAAGGGTTCTCCGCCTTGGGTGAGTAAATCATTCACGCTCATCGCCACTAAATCAATGCCAATGCCGTCATGCTTGCCCAACTGTTGAGCCAATTCTAGTTTGGTGCCGACGCCATCCGTGGCGGCGAGTAATATCGGCGACTCATACCCTTTGGGGATGCGAAAGGCGCCTGAAAAACCGCCGATGCCTCCAAGTGTTATATCAGGACGCTGGCTTTTTTGCGTCGCTGTTTTGGCAATTTCAACAACATCTTTCGCACGCTCGAGATCTACCCCTGCTTGACGATACGCTTCATCCGAAGAGAGTTTGGCTTGCGGTTTTACTTGAGCGTCAGTCATGGTGTTTCCTTTTAAGATAGTGGTGATAAGGCTTGAACCAAAGCCTTTAAAACGCCCTGCATTTCGGCAGGATCCTGCAAGACCCACAAGGCATCACGCTCTTGGTGGCTAAGTGCCAGCATCTCTTGCGGATCCACATTGACGGCAATGCCTGCTCCACCTAGTGCGAGAACGGCTTTAAGTCCCACTTCATCGGTTTTGTCATCGCCAGCAAAAAGCGGAAAAAACGGCGTCTCTGGATGCGTTTTCTGCCAATAATCGACACAAAAACGAACGCCTGCCCCTTTATTAAAGGGCTTTGGCACAATTTCAACCACGCTATGCCCTGCTTGAACACGAAAGGCGTTGTGAATAGTCGCCTCTAAATCAAAGGCATTTTGAAAAATCTGATGCACATCCTGCCCAACGGCATCATCAGCTAAACGATAATGCAAGGCAAAGGAATAGCCCTTTTCTTCAAAGGTAATGCCTTGGGGCAATTCGCCGTATTTGGTGAGGATATGGTCATAAACGTCCTGCAAAAATTGAGCTTTGAGGTTCACCAAGTTTTCATCAGGTTCCGCCAAGCATTGATTGTTTTGAGCATCCCAAACCTGCCCGCCGTGTAGACCAGCGAGCAAAATCGGCTGTGGCAAAATAGACTTGATAAAGCCTTGCAATTGTTCAACGGAGCGACCACTAATTAATGCCAAGCGAATCTGCGGATGTATGGCTAAATCGATCAGCGTTTGTAAGCCTTCAGCGTCCAACTGAGCATCTTCAGGACGAGCGACAATCGGCGTGAGTGTGCCGTCATAATCCAGCATTATCGCCAAGTGATGCCCTGCTTGAAGCTCTTGAATCAGTGTTTCGACCATGAGGTGATTAGGAAAGGACGGCTTCACGGTTAAGACGCTCATGGTCGTGAAACTCCTTTATAAATTGATCCACCCAGTCAAAAACGGTAAAGCCTTCAATGCGTTCACGTAAGGCTCCCATGCGTTGACGCTGTTCGCTAGCAGGCATGGTAATGGCTTGATGAATGGCATCCGCCATGGATTCCAAATCGTAAGGATTCACCATAACGGCCTCGGTCATTTCTTCAGAAGCCCCCGTCATTTCGCTCAAAATCAAGACGCCTAAATCGTCTTTGCAGGTTAAGCAGTATTCTTTAGCCACCAAGTTCATGCCGTCTCGCAAAGGCGTAATTAGGCAAAAATCGCTGGCAGCGAAATAGGGCATGAGCTGTTCATGCGTAAACTTGCGGTAAAAATACTGAATCGGCATCCATGAGCCTTCCGCCAAACGACTGTTAATGCTCCCTAGCGTGAGATCCACTTCGTCCTTGAGCTTTTTGTACATGGGGACATCCGTGCGAGTAGGGGATCCGATTTGTACAAAGGTCATTTTGGTTTTGTATTGCGGATACTTGTCAAAGAACAGCTCAATGGCTTTAAAGCGTTCTACGATGCCCTTGGTGTAATCGAGCCTATCGACGCCAAGCCCCATAAACTCTACATTAAAGGCTTTTTTAAGGGCGAGAGAATCTTCGTAAACGTCTTCACCCAAGCTTAGGGCGTTGAATTGATCGGCGTCAATACTAATGGGGCAGGCGATAACTTTAATTGTGCGACCTTCGTAGCTAATAGTGCTGGTGTTTCTGTCGACGACGACTTCTTCCAACAAGCAACGTTCTACACACTCTAGGAAGTGGTTCACATAAGAAGGCACATGAAAGCCCACCAAATCGGAGCCTAAAACGCCACGAATCAGCTCAACGCGGTTCGGCAAATGGCGATAAATCTCATAGTTGGGAAACGGAATATGGCAAAACCACCCAATGCGAGCGTGATGCTTTTCCCCACGAATCATGCTTGGCACTAGCATGAGGTGATAGTCATGCACCCAAATCAGGTCGTTGCTTTGGCTATGAGCAATGACTTTTTCGGCAAATTTTTCATTGGCACTGTAATAGCTAGGCCAGGCTTTTTCGTCCCAAAAAACGCAATAGCTCACCAAGTAATGGAACAAAGGCCATAAGACACGGTTCGCATAGCCGTTATAATAGTGATTAATTTCGTCATCCGTCAACGCTACAGGTAGCACAGCGAAAGGAAAGCAGGATTCGGCTTCAGATTGTGAAAGTCCGTTAATCACAGAAGAGAGCTGGCTTTTCGAGCCTGCTTCGCCTTCCCAACACACCCATAAACCGTTGCTTTGCTTGACCATAGGTTCCAAAGCGGAAACCAAACCACCTGCATTTTTTTGGACAGCCACGCCGTCGAGGGTTAATTTAACGGAATAGGGTTCTCTATTTGAAACGACGACGATGCGTTCTTTGGTAGAAGCCATGAGACATTAAATCCTTTATTGAATCGTAATATCTTTAGTATACACAGGTTCAACTTTTTAGTCTGTTTTTTTTATTGAATGTCCTCTATATTATAGGCGATTTGCAAAAAATGATCAAGTTAAAAAAAGCTTGACAATTTAAAAAATTACGCTAGAGTTATTTATATTGAAATTGTGTTTTGTTTAAATAAATGTAAATCGAATCAATGAGACGCCATAGGGATCATGGGTTTCGTTTTTGGTTTTAATTGAAGATCGCTGTGCTTGACGCATCGGGTGGCGGACATGGTTTCTTTTGTGTTTTGTAATGTAGATTTCAAGAAGGATACCCCCATGAACCTCACGATACCCCAGTTTGTGCCAGCGATGGCACAACGTTCGACGTTGAGCATCCCGAATATGAGCAAGCCCGCCTTGAAAGTGCCTCAGCTTCAGCGGTCAGGGCAACATACACAAGAGCAAGTGAAAGCAATTACGTCACAAATAAACGGTTTGCTTACAGCTTCTAAATTTTGTAAGAATAATAAAGATGCTTATGAAGCAATCATGTCCCAGATAGATAATTTAGCAGACATTTTTGGTGCTAGCAAACAACAAATGTTAGAGAAGTTAAAAACTGTAAAATCTTAATTATAATCCGTCCCCCAAACAAAAAGGAAACCTCCGATGAACCTAAACACACGAATCCAACCCCCGATGATGTCTCGTCCTCAAGCCAGCAAGCCTCAAGCCCAACGATCTGGGGGGGGGGCGGAGTCGCTAGCTAAACAAGCCACCGAAGAAATAGAGTTTCGTCAAAACTGGGGCAAAATGAAACTTATTGGTGTTTTAGTCAAAATGCAAGAATACGCAACAAAAAAAGGTTTATTGCCTAATGGTAATCATCAATCACCTTTTGAGACAATCAACGACCCTACAATGCTTCAGCTTTTAAGTTCTCATGGGATTCATGAAGGCATGAACCCTCAAGAAATCATAAGTAAAAAAGAAGCTGTACTAGCCTCCTTCAAAGCCTAAACTTCGACCGTTTCCAGCAATACAGGGGTGTCGTCTTCAAGTGATGCCAGTTCCTTCGGTAAAACCGCCGATGACTTCACCCCTATTTTTTCCAACTTCTGAAGGCTTTTCACCAGCCCCTGTTGACCGTCGTGCTTGGTTTTCACATCTT
>JAJTHC010000102.1 GCA_021299615.1 Vampirovibrionales bacterium | reverse complement strand
GGGGTTAGGGGGCGGTTAAACCCTCAAACGAAGTCTAGGGTTTAACCTCACCCTCGAACGTCTTACGACGTTCTCTTCCCTCTCCTAAAATCAGGAGAGGGAACAGGAAGTTCTTGACCTTCGCTAATTTAAATTGCGACGCACCTTGATCAAGGCATCTTTGGCTCGTTGAGCCACTTCTTCTGTGGGATGATCCTGCTTCGCTTGCAACGCTAGCAACACTTCCCGACGAGCTTCCCCAATCTGCCCCAACGCCCACGCACACAAGGCTAAGACATCGGGCGTTTCGTGCGACTCCAAAATCTTCACTAAGGGAGCAATCGCCAAGTGATTTTTCAGCTTACCCAAGTGCCATGCGGCGATACATTGAATGTCGTCCTTGCCTTGTTGAAGCATCAAAATCAGTTCAGGCACGGCGTCCTGCCCGAAATGTTCCAAGGCATCGGCAGCGGTGCCGAAAATGTCATTGTCTTCATGCAATAACGCCTTCATTAAGCAGTCTAAGGCTTTGGTGTGCTGGGTTTTGCCTAGGGCTTCTAAGGCGACCAGTCGTAAGGCTTTGGGTTCGGCTTCGTTGTCATAACACGCCAACAAGGCTTCTGTGGCGGATTCGCTCGCCCATTCGCCAAAGGCGATGGCAATGGCTTGCCGAACTTCTAGCCCCATTTCTGAACGGACTTCAAACAAGGGGAGCAACGCCATAAGGGCATCGACGCTATTGCCTTGCACGATCTGCACCAAGGCGTTCATCCGCAAGTGCAGCGGAGCATCCACATTGCTCAAGGTGTCAAAGCAGGCTTGAGGGTCATAATCTTTGAAGGGATCTTCATTAAAGGGGCGAGGCGAAATCATGGGGCGTCCTTTTGGGGAATAGGCGTCACAACATCCCTATTTTATCA
This sequence comes from Vampirovibrionales bacterium, assembly GCA_021299615.1. GTDB lineage: Bacteria > Cyanobacteriota > Vampirovibrionia > Vampirovibrionales > JAJTHC01 > JAJTHC01. Next base: position 1,670 of record JAJTHC010000102.1, on the reverse strand, counting down.
TAAAGTTTTTAATGCTAGAATAGAAAAAATCAAAATTGTTTTTTAAGGTCTCTTTTCATGGATGTCACCACTTATCAGACTCACGTCAAACAGCTGAATGACTGGGCGTATCAGTATTATGTGTTGGACAATCCCACTGTAGACGATGCCGTCTACGATGCCTTGTATCAACAAGTGCTTGCCTTTGAACGAGAAAATCCCCTGCTGGTATTGCCAGAAAGCCCGACGCAACGGGTCGGCGATGTTCCACTCGATGCCTTTGAAACGGTGACGCATCCTGTGAGGCTCTATAGTTTAGACAATGTGTATAATGAAGCGGAATTAGAAGACTGGTTTCGGAAGCTGAAGCGGGTTGAAGCGTCTGAAGGGGTTGTGGTGGAAGGCAAGCTCGACGGTTTGGCGATGACCTTACTATACGAAAACGGCTTGCTGGTTCGTGCCGCCACCCGAGGCAACGGCATTACTGGGGAAGACGTCACGCAGAACATCCGCACCATTGCGAGCATTCCGCTGAAAATCCCACGCCAAGCAGGGTCGCCCATTCCCCAACGCATCGAATTGCGTGCGGAAGTGCTAATGCCGATGCATCGCTTTAATGAGCTGAATGCCCGACGTGAAGCGGAAGGGCTGGAACTGTTTAAGAACCCTCGTAATGCGGCGGCGGGAACCTTAAGGCAACTCGATTCAAAGTTAGTCGCCGAACGCAAGTTAGACGCCTATTTCTTTAGTGCGACGATTTTAGACGAATCCTTCACCGATGCCCCCCAAACGCTTTGGGCGATGCAAAATTGGATGCAAACCGTCTTGGGTTTTAAGTTGAATCCGTACCGTCGTTTATGCGTGAGCTTTGAAGAAGTTTGGCAAGAAATCCAACGGCTGGATGCAGAACGTCTTGGGTTTGAAGTCGCCACAGATGGAGCGGTTGTCAAGGTGAATGACTTAGAAGCGTTTGAAGCCTTGGGTTATACGGCAAAATCGCCTCGTGGGGCAGTGGCGTATAAGTTTACGCCTGATGTCGCCGAAACCACGGTTTTGGACATTGAGTACAGCGTCGGGCGAACAGGCGCTATTACGCCTGTTGCGATTATGGAACCTGTTCTGCTGGCTGGCACGCTGGTGCAACGAGCGAGTCTATATAATACGGAACAGCTCCAACGCCTGCCTGTTTTGGATGAAACAGGCGGTGAAACGTTTGATACCACGGATTTACGGATCGGCGATAGCGTCCGTATTTTTAAGGCAGGGGAAATTATTCCGAAGGTTGAAGGGGTTTTTGTCGAAGGCAAAACACGCCAAGCCCCCACGAGTATTCCCACGCATTGCCCCGATTGCGAAAGTCCCTTGGAAGAATCTGAAAATAAAACAGGTTTGCTCTGCCCCAACCGCATGGGATGCCCCGCCCAAGTCAAGGGATTGCTCACGCATTGGGCGTCTAAACGATGCTTGGATGTGGACGGCTTGGGCGAAGAAACCGTGTCGCTTTTGGTGGATAAATTAGCGGTCAAGCATCCGAGTGATCTTTATCATTTAGCGTTTGAAGCGGTGAATGCTCTCGACGGCTTTCAAGCCAAGTCCACCAACAAACTATTTAAGGGACTTCAAGCCAGTTTAAAGCAACCCTTGTGGCGATACCTCCACGGTTTGGGCTTGCCGAATTTGGGCATTGAACT
>JAJTHC010000250.1 GCA_021299615.1 Vampirovibrionales bacterium | reverse complement strand
TTGGCGATACGATCAATATCATCCGTCAATTGTAACAATTCCTTGTTAACGGCTGAACGTTGGTCGACGCCTAAGGTATCGTTGGCACCTTTAACCGCAAGTTCACGCATACGTTGCAGGTTATCTGTAATCGTGCTAAGTGAGCCGTCTGCGGTGTTCAAAACGTTAATGCCGTCTTGCACGTTATCATTGGCTTTTTGACTGCCACGAATCTGAGCTCTTAAGACTTCAGAAATCTGTAAACCAGCCGCATCATCCGAAGATTTATTGATTCTGAATCCAGACGCTAACTGCTCTAAAGATTTGTTTAAGCCCATGGTGTTTTTGCTTAACAAACGTTGTGCATTAATGGATTGCACGTTGGTATTAACATTAATAGGCATAATAAAATGCTCCTTATCTTCCGTGATTAGGATGCTATTTCATATCCATTCTGCCTAAGCCTTTAACGAATCGCCCATGTTGTTTAGCACAGACTTTTTAAGTTCATCAGAGCGATACATGGATCTAAATACAGAGATTTAAATCGCATGAAGCGTCTGATGACTTAAAGTGATTAGTGAAAGAGAGAGAGTCAGAAGAGGATAAGTCCTGCATCCGTGTGTATTGCATCCGTGCAACAAATTTGTTAATCCCAGTCGTGAACAAAAAATTGTTTTCGCTAGGCAACCTTGTTACGCTGAATGTATCGACAGCGTGTTTTGAAAGTTTGAGCAGTTCCTTCATTTGGAGGAGGCTTCTTCTTAAAGCAGGACGGCATGGACTTTTCGCCTCTAGCCAAAACCAAACTTTTCACCTAAACTAAAGGAGTGCTTTTTCAAAGGAAATCCCTATGCCGTCACTACCCATTTCTCCCTTCTTTATACCCCCAGCGGATGCCTTGCTTTATGTGCTAGCGGTTGTTTTGGGCATTAGAAGCACATGGATTTTATTTTCGGCTGAACAGGGACGTCGCCATGACTTAACGTATCGCCCACCAGTCAAAGGGCAAGATTTTGATGTCAATGTCGTCGTTCCCTTAATGCACGCCGATGACGACATGGCATTGCAAGATTTTTTAGCCTGCACGGCCGCACAGACGTATGAAAACGCCCGTATCCTTATTTTGGCTCATCCAGACGCCCAATGGATGCAAGAATCTCTAGAATTACCTAAAACGTGTCAGTGGATCAATGTACCGAGTACCTTTGCTCAAAACCAACAAAGCGTCTTAAGGTGGGGATTAAACCGCATTTTAGCGATGCACCCTCCCCATCTATTTGTCTTGCTGGATGTTTATGATCTGATTAAACCTGATTTTCTAAGCCATACCGTTTCGGTTGCCTATCAGCATGATGTGTATCAAGGCTATATGGCTCATCGAGATTTTGGGGAAGGGGTTTTAAGTCGTAGCTTAGGTTTGTTGACTCGACTAAGGTCTCGCATTGAAAGCGTCGGTCGTTTTCATGGCGGCTTGGGCTTATTGTTTCGCCATAGCGGACTTGCCTTCAAGCCCAGTGTAATTGAGCGCTTCCCAATTGAACACCACCCTAGTCTAGGCTACGCCCCTTGGAGCATCACGCTCAATCAAGCCAGTACCCGTTTGCCCAGTATCAAAGTACATTGGGTACCTAGTATGATTGTGTATCAAAGGCATTACCCTGACGTATTTGCCCATGTCTCGCAAGAAATAGAAGCCACAATCACTGTATTGGCAGGGCTTATCAATCGTTTTATAAGGCTCGCTCGCCCTCGTGAACTCGAGCAACGCTTGGCGATGCTTCCTAGCAATTTGATTCTAAATATAATGTCTTTAGCCAGCATGGCGATTCTGGTGAAGCAAGGACTTTTGCCTGAAAAAGTGGGAACGCCTTGGGCGTGGTCACTTTTAGCAGGGGGACAACTGCTTTTGTGGATCGCCAGTTTAAGTGTGGCTCGTATTAAACCGAGTGAGTGGTTGAACTCAAGCGTGATTGTCTTGTCTGCCACGTTGCTTGAAATACTCGCTTTCCCTGTGGCGTTCTTGGGCTGGATCGTTCAAAAATTGAGTCGTCTGAATCAGCCTCGTTCAAGCCATTCTCAAGACGCCTTAGAAACGCCTCGTGTTCAGCCCATGCGTCCAAGTGAAGGCTTGCCTGTGCCTGAACGAAGCAGTATTTCGGCTCCGCAAACACTCGAAACGCAAACACCGTTTATTTTAACGCTTGGTTCTCAAGAAATTGTCGCCGATATTGATGTGGATATTCAACCTTGTTCTCCTGGCTTACTATACGCCTTAACACTTACCTATAAGCAACAGCGTTTTCAAACCCAGCATACGCCCACACTTGAAGATGCCTTTTCCGAATTGACGCAAACCTTGTCGCAATATCAAATTCAACCCAAGACCTGTGGCAATTGTGCTTATTGGTTTGTGGATGAAGCGAGTCGTCCTGTGGTGGAAGGCTTGCCAAGGCAAGGCACTTGCCTGAACGGCAAGCAAGGCAATGCATTAAGTATGAACGATATTGCCTTAAACGTGCTTTCTGTGCCGTGTGAAGCCCATACCGCACGCCATCAACATGACGCCGTTGTGCAGACGTGGAAAGAGAGTCTAGAAGACCCTGCGAAACTGTAACAAACCCCTTACAAATACTGTGAAAATCCCTTCTATGCCTAACTAAGCACTTGACTTTTTACTTTTTTTTCATATGATAGTGTGGGGTTTCTTTTAAAGAAATCCTTGTGTTACTTTTTATATAAAGGACTCTGGTAATGAAATTACAAATGGCTAAAAATGCCTTTTCCAGTTCTGTTGCTACAACCAATGCTCAACGTCTTGGTCAATCTAAGCAAATGATGAATGTTAAAATGGCTGCTATGAAAGTCAACAAAAGCCCAAACCATGACACGTTGAACATCAACGGTCGTGAGATGAGTACAGCCAATTTGAACGCTATTCTTAAAGCAAACAATGTTGCTGCAATGGCTAAAGCTACTGGTACGATTGCTTAGTTTTCGACTAAACAATTCTATAAACGAGGGATGCTACGGCGTCCCTCGTTTGCTTTTGAAATAGGCTTGTAGTGCTTCTTTCGCCTCTTCTTCTAAAATGCCCCCGATGACTTTTAACGATCCGCCTTCGCTTTGCAAGACTTTAGAAGGAGCTTCCCCTTCAGTCGGATCATACGCCCCAAAAATCACCTGCCCCACACGAGCCTGCTTTAACGCATTCGCACACATCCCACACGGTTCAAGCGTGACAATCAAGGTAAACTCACTCAAACGCCAATCGCCTTGCGTTTCAGCCACGTCTAACATGGCATTGAGTTCCGCATGCCCTAAGGGATTCTTGTCTTTCTCTCGAGTGTTCACGCCTTCTGCGATACGCTTGCCTTCGGCATCTAAAAAGACGGCTCCCACAGGCACATCATGGGGAAGGGCGTTTTGAGCAAGCGTCAAGGCATAACGCATCCAGTCTTGCATTTCGGCATGATTTAAGGTGTATACCATCATTTAGGACGTCACTTCGCTATAATCAGGAAACAAGGCGGACGGATCCACCAAAACGCAATCAGGATCCAGTACCGCTACATCATAGCGATTTGCCCACTGAAAAAGTCCTGCTTGCCAATGCAAGTCCCACGGGACTTGGGCTTCGGATGTATGACGAGCATTAAAGGCCTCCGTGCCTTTAAGCGTGTCGTGGGTGAAGCGTGGATACAAATGCCAGTGTAGATGTTCGACCACTTCGCTAAATTGAAGCCAATAGACTTTAGCGACGTTTTCTTGCGTTTGCAAAAACGTACTCCATGCTTGGCAGGCATCGAAAAGAGCCAAGGAGATTTCCGCATGTTGCGTCGTTTCACGGCTTGTGGCGATCTGCACATAGCCTGCCCGCTTGCCGACAATGGCGACAAAAGGACGCTTTTCTTCAGTTTTAAAGGGAGATTTCATGGGAGAATACCTTGAATTGATAACATTTTTCTATTATATCATACACAACATTTGTGCTAGACTAACCCTCGTACAAAGAAGAGGACAATCGATCCATGTTTTTTGAAGGCAAGCACATTGTTTTAGGCGTTTGCGGTGGGATTGCCGCCTATAAAAGTGGTGATTTGATTCGTGAACTGCAACGCAAGGGAGCCTCGGGGGTTCATCCCATTCTTTCGCAAGATGCCC
>JAJTHC010000106.1 GCA_021299615.1 Vampirovibrionales bacterium | reverse complement strand
TTTTCAAGAATGAGACAGCGGACTTCTACCAGTTGAGCCTGCCAACCCAGCAACTTAAAGCGTTCTAGCACCCCTTGCCCACGAGCTGATGCTTGAGCCTCCAAAGCGTGACGAATATCCGCCACTTGACGGCTGGCTAAAGCCAAATCTACCTGCTGACTATTCAACACTTCCAGCAAAAAACCTAGAGACAAGGTTTTTAAATGCCCTTGTCTGTCTGCATTTTGTTCAGGGGCAAGGATGCTTCCCACAAAGGTTTTCAAGGCTAAGGCGTGCAACGGCGTGAATTTGTCGTGATTATGTTGCACATCTTCCGCCAAATGACCGTACAGTTTCTGCACGTTCGGTTGCGTGCGTTGAAAACGCTCTTCCAACCAATTCACATGCACATAATCCACGAGCGTTTGATGTAAGGCGATGCTTTGCGTCGGCGTGGAAGCCAACACAACTTTCACCTGCTCGGTGACTTGCTTATAGGCGTTGAAGGCTCCCTTGTCGTAAAGGTAATGAGCATACGCCAGTTGGCTACGAGCGATCCATAGCGGGTTTAGCTCTTCAGTGATGCACGTTTCCCACAAGCCTTTTGCCACGCCATACCAATACTTTACGCCTTTGGAATCGGCTTTTAAGCGATGCACCTGTAAGCCCAAGCCAATAGCTTCAAGCTTCCAAGGCACCAACGGCACGGATCTTTCTTGCCAAACCGCATGCTTGGCAAGCGTTTCCCATAGATCATCCAGCGTATTAAAATCGGCTTTCAACCACGCCAAAACGGCAAGGCTGGTTTGAGCAATAAAATCGCCATATTGATTGAGTTGCGATTCGTGATGAATGCCTAAGGCGTATTCGTACAAACGCCCTGCATGGGGAAGATCCAACTGCTCTTTGGCTTCATCGCCCAATAAAATCAACATTTCAAAACTTTGAGACGCAGGCAGGCTCAAATTGCCTGCTTGCAAGGCTTCATAGGCTTCACGCTTAAGAAGCTGTTTTTCTGCCGTAACATCTTCAGTAATATGAAACCACTGCCGTAAAATAGCGATGCGTTCTTGTACGCCCAAATCCGCTTTTTGCAAGGGACTCAACAATTCTAAAGATTCTAACCACGGTTCACTAATGGGATGAATCCGCTTCCGCCACGCTTGAGCTTGTTCCGCCACGGCTTGGGGATTGCCTGCATGAAAGGCGTGAAAGGCGAGTAAGGGTTCCGCAATCGCGACAGGGGCGTCAAAGTGCTGGCTTAGGGATTCGTAAATCCAAGCGTGCATATGGCTTAATTCTTCTGCTGGAATGAATTGACGCAAGGTGTTCAAGAGCTTAGGGTGACGGAAGGCTATCGTGTCCGCCACATCAGGAATGAGCCAGCCTTGTTCCCACAACACGCCTAAGAAATGGCTCAACGGCTCTTCATCAATGCCGAGCAAGCCTGCCAAAGACGGCATTGAAAAGCGAGGGCCTAACACACCAGCCAGCTGCAGAACTCGTGCGACATCTTCAGGCAAAACGCTCAGGCGTTCATGCCAAACGTTCAACATGGAATCAGGCAATTTAAAGGCAGACAACACATTGAAATCAGGCACGCTTAACGCCCCTGTTTCAGGATCCACGCCCAAAACTTGCCGTTGAATGGCGTAACGCAAAATCTCTTCAAAGTAGAAAGGTCGACCTTCACCTAGACGCAAAACTTCCGCAATAAACGGCGGAGGGCAAGCGTCATAACAGGTGGAAAGCCATCCTTTTTGTAGGTAAGCCGTGCTTTCTTCTTCGTTAAAGGGTAGAATTTTCGTCGCACAATATAAGGACGGATCCAAGTTTTCAAGCACCGCTAAATGCTTTGACGGTTTGGCATGCAAGACCCACACCAAGCCCTTTTGACGAGCCAGTTCATGCTGGTGCAATAAAATCTGTAAGACATATAAAGACGCTTCATCAGCCGTGTCAAGGTTTTCAAGTTGGAGCAATAAGGGTTTGACGTTCGCCACATGAGACAGTGTCCATGCCAAGGCTTCAATAAGGTCGACATAAGGCACGTCATGGATTTCACCGCCCATAAAACGGGTGAGGGTTTTAATATGAGGAAACGCCTTAAATTGTTCAACTTCAGGCACGACATAATTCAACACCGCTTCAATCGAAGGTTTGATTTGGCTTTGCAAAAGCCCTTCGGTTGGCAATTGAAACAAGGCACGACAGACGTCTTGCCACAATTCAAGGGGGTAAGGATGCCCCGAACGATGCCTGTAATGCGACGTATGAAGCGTCAAATACTGCGGTTCGACTTCAGGCGCTTGACTTGCGGGATCATGCTCGGCGTCGGGTGTTTCAGAAGAAGCCCCTTCTTGCAAGAAGGCATCCACTTGTTGACGAGCCGTCACCACTGCGGTTGTGCTTCCCACGCCTGATTCGCCCAACAAGCAGCAGACTTGTTGAGACGTTGGATAGTTGTCGTCATACAATCCCAAGCCTTTCGCTAAAAAGAGCGGTAAAAACTCTTGAATGCTTTCCACCGTGTAAGGTGTGGTGTGGACATCATGTTCCGAAATCCACAAGGTGACCCCTTCGACATGAGGCCAAGCAGGTTCTTCATCAAAGAGCTGTAGCCTTGGGCGATATGCCGATTCTTCCACAGGCGTAGGCAGGGGGACATCTTCAAAGGCACTGGCCATGGAACGTTTAATTTCGGTGCTTTGCGTTGTTTTAGGATCCACAATCACGGGAGGCAGTTCTGTGGTCAACGTATTTTGCAGATCGCCAAACACATCAAAAGACGGCGTTTCTTCTACAGAAAGATCAAAGTCAGGAGCCATCGGAGTTATAGGAGCATGAGACGCTTGAAGGACGGGTGTTGCTGGAGCATCCACAGGAGCGGTGGGTTCCCCTGCGAATTGATTGATACTATAGGGATTTTCTTCAAAGGCAGCTTGCATGGCTTGAAGGGCTTCTTCAGATGCATCTTGTGCCAAGCTTTCATTCAATTCATGCAAAACCCCTTGCAAGGCGGAAATCGGATCTAATTCTTCAGGTTCAGGCTTTGGGGGAGGTGGTGGTGGAGGCACCAAAACAGACGCAAAGGAATCCAAAGGGGGGCGATACGCCGTTTGAGCAGACCCCGTTTCAACCGAAAAATCACTAAAGCCGTCTTCTTCACTGGTGGAATGGCTGGGTGAAGGGTTGGCTTGGGTTTGCCCAAGGTCGCCGACATCTGGCAAAGACGCCAAGACATCATTGAGGTTTAGCACAAAGTAATTGCCTTGTTGAGCCACGGGGTTTTCGCCTTCTAAGGGCGAAAAGGGGTAACGCTTCTGACCCATGGTATTGACGACTAAATGAGAGACCACCAATTGCCCTG
>JAJTHC010000017.1 GCA_021299615.1 Vampirovibrionales bacterium | reverse complement strand
CGTGAAATCACGGGCTGTGCATTTTCAAGGGAAGAATCGCCAGCGGTAGAGTATCGGGTATGACCGATGACCACTTGCCCTTCAAGCTTTTGAAGCAGGTCGTCTTTAAAAACTTGGCTGACTAAACCAATATCTTTATGAAGGGTCATTTGATCGTTATTGAAAACCGCCATGCCACAACTTTCCTGCCCACGGTGTTGCAAGGCAAAGAGGGCGAAATAGGCGTACTGCCCCATGGGAATGGTTTGCGAGCCAATCATGCCGAAGACGCCACATTTTTCATTCAATTCTGAAGAAAAGTCGTTAAAGTCGCTTGCCAGCGTTTCCATTGCGTGGGATTTCCTTGTCCTAATTATGTTGAGGTTGTGTACTCTATTGAGTATAAACCAAACAATTAGAAATCACACGACTAAAATAAGCGTCTTTAGAAGACTCTGCGAAAGCAGTTTGTGGGAGGGAGATTGCCACGCTACGCTCGCAATGACGGTGTATTTTTTAGTTTCGCAGAGCTTTCTTTAGTCTTTAGACTTTCTAGGTAAAGCCGCCGTCTCTTGCTCCGTATTGATGCCCTCCATCCACACCTGTACCGCCTGCATTGGTGTTGGTTACCACGACATCGTCAGGGTTAATGAGTTGGCTGGTATTGCCCACATATTCGGCTGAAGGGGCAGAATCTGCCCTTAAGCCAACCGCTTCCGCATATAACGCCATCTGTGAAGGCTGGGGTGCCACTTCACAAGCTTTTAGATTACGTCCATTAACAATTAAATCATTGTGTTTAACGGGATTGAAGTCAAGCGTTACGGCATCTGTGGCTTCATTGGCATCCCACTGTACGATGATCTGATCTGTGTTAGGATCTATCGTAATGCGACTTCCATTTCTAAAAGTAACCACTGTTGCGGTTGTATTTGTTCCCAAGCTTGAATCCTGCACTTGCCCCACATTATTCACAAAAAATCCATAAAACTGCCCAGCCGTCCCAGCTGTGCCGTAATCAGGGCTCGCACAATATTTTTTCAGTACGCTTTCCACCAATAAAAAGTTTTCTCGAAAGGTGGCGAGTCGTTGTCTTTCTTGAACATTCGTCAGAAAACTAGGTATCGTAAAAGCAGCAATTACGCCTAATATAGCCAAGGCAATAATAAACTCACTCAGGGTAAAGGCGTGTAAACGTGGGGGGAGCTTTGGCATAATGGCATCCTTTTTCTAATACCCTTTAAACGATTAAATGTCGTGTTGTCTCTTCGTTGTCGCTACGATTTTTTTGTTCCGTTATGGTCGTCTGTGTACACGCCCTCACAAAAAACTCTAGGCTCCTAGAATAGTCTAACACGCTATTCATTCGTTTAAAGGGTATAAATGGTATCATTCGCTGTATCGTGCAGAAGCACCAAAATCTAAAGGGACTGTAACCAAATGTTACGGAATAGCAAGATGCCTCCACCTTAAACCTTTATTAAGACAGCTATGTTCATTTTTTAGCGAACGGAAGCTTAGTCTTCCGTCCGCTCTTCTTTTTTTCCCCCTATACAATTGCGTTTCAGCAATTTAATAAATAGAATAAGGATTTTAATGATGATTGGTTCAATCACAAGTTCACTCATTTTGCCACAACAAGTTGCCACATTTAACCCACGTCTTGCTCAAGAAAACGCCCAGCAAGACGCCCAGTTAAAACTATGGCTTAAGCAAAAAGGATTGACAGATGCTCAAATCGGTAGTTTAAATAGTCAGCAAAGAGCTAATTACCTTCAACAAATGCAGATGAGCCAAGGTGGCAACTTTAGCAACCTTGGTGCCACTGCGACAGGTATTAACGGCCTAGTGAATGCGTCTAATGGCAATCCGCTTGCAGGTGCCCAAGCCCTAGGCATCGGTAGCTTAGGGAATGCCAATGCTGCCAGTATGGGAGCAGTAACCTTTGGCAAAGTCAATGCCCAAGCTGCCACGATTATTTCTCAAATGATGCAAGCAGGTGCCGCCATTGACCCCGCAGGAACCGCTGCTTTGGCTCAAAAAATAAACGGAAACCCCACTTGGCAAATGACTACAAACCCTATGTATCAACAAACCTTAGCACAAATTCAACCTTATCTACAAATAGGTGCTCAGCAAAATGCTTACATCGCTTTGCAACAACAGCAGCAACTACAAGCCCAAGCCGCACAAGAAAAGGCTAAAAAAGCCGAAAAAGATGACGCTTAGCCTAACGCACATGAAACCCTTTGAACATCCCCATTCCCTGTGGGGATGTTTTGATTATTGACAAAGACAATCGTGGGGTTATGCGTAGGGGCTTCTTCTTGGCTGAACTGAGCAAAGGCACAAATAATCACCAAGTCCCCTGTCTGTGCCAAACGAGCCGCCGCCCCATTGATGCCAATAATCCCTGAACCACGCTCGCCTTTAATGGCATAAGTGGTAAAACGGTTGCCGTTATTGATGTTGAGAACATCCACCTGTTCATAGGGCAAAATGCCTGATGCTTCAAGCAAGGCTTCGTCAATGGTGATGGAACCTTCGTAGTGAAGATCCGTCTGAGTAATCGTGGCACGGTGTATTTTCGCTTTCAGCATCGACAAATTCATAAGTTTAGATCCTTACGATTGAAAACCTTTATCATTTACATATGAGTGTAGCACAAGCGATTTTTAGAAGCTATAGTATTTTTTCGTTGACGCACTACTTTGTTTGCATCACAATGGGTTTAAAATTGTTAATAGACCCTGTTGAGGGTCATATCTATTAGGAATGGAGTCGCCTTGATGATGTCTCACGGTAAAATCACCCAAGTTATTGGTCCTGTTATTGATGTAGAGTTCCCCGTTGGGCAATTGCCTGCGATTTACAACGCCTTGCAAATGACGGTTCAAGCCGAAACAGGTCAAACCACTTTGGTGGCGGAAGTGCAAAGTCATTTGGGCAATAATCGTGTGCGTTCGGTTGCCATGGACGGCACCGAAGGCTTGACGCGTGGCATGGATGTTTTAGACACGGGTTCTCCCATTAAAGTGCCTGTGGGTACGCCTACCTTGGGACGCATCCTTAACGTGCTAGGTCAACCTGTGGACAATGCAGGTCCAGTCAACGCCGAAAGTCATTGGTCGATTCACCGTCCAGCTCCTTCGATTGAGCAACAGTCGACCGATCAAGAGATTTTTGAAACAGGGATTAAAGTTATTGACTTATTAGCCCCTTATTCTAAAGGCGGTAAAATTGGTTTGTTTGGTGGTGCGGGCGTCGGCAAAACCGTTATCATTATGGAATTGATTAACAACATCGCCAAAGGGCATGGTGGGGTTTCCGTATTCGCAGGCGTCGGCGAACGGACTCGTGAAGGAAACGATCTTTACCACGAGATGAAAGATTCTAAAGTACTCGACAAAGTTGCTTTGATTTACGGACAGATGAACGAACCCCCAGGGGCTCGTTTGCGAGTCGCTCTTTCCGCCTTGACTATTGCGGAATACTTCCGTGACGAAGCCAAGCAAGACGTACTCTTATTTGTGGACAACATCTTCCGCTTTACCCAAGCTGGTTCTGAAGTATCCGCTCTTTTAGGACGCATGCCTTCTGCTGTAGGCTACCAGCCCACGCTTGCCGATGAAATGGCAAGTCTTCAAGAGCGTATCACCTCCACCAAAGACGGTGCGATCACCTCGATCCAAGCGGTTTATGTGCCTGCCGATGACTTGACCGATCCAGCCCCTGCGGCGACCTTTGCTCACTTGGATGCTACCACGGTATTGTCTCGTAAAATTGCGGAAATGGGCATTTACCCAGCTGTTGATCCACTTGATTCGTCTTCAAAAGCGTTGGATCCTAAAATTGTGGGGGATGATCACTACAATACCGCTCGTGAAGTGCAGTCTGTACTTCAGCGTTATAAAGATTTGCAAGACATCATCGCCATTTTGGGTATGGATGAACTTTCTGACGAAGACAAAGCGGTTGTCGGCAGAGCGAGACGTATCCAACGTTTCTTGTCTCAACCGTTCCATGTGGCGGAAGTCTTCAACGGTGTACCTGGTTGTTATGTAAAATTGGAAGATACCTTGCGTGGATTTAAAGAAATCTTGGCTGGTAAATATGACAGCTTACCTGAACAAGCCTTTTATATGTGTGGTTCTATTGAAGATGTGGTTAAAAAAGCGGAAGAACTTGAAGCGGTTACGGCTTAGTTAAACGCATATTCCTCAAATTAAAAGGTTCTAAAACATTATGTCCATCTTCTTAAAAGTTATGTCTCCTGATGCCGTCAAGCTAGATGAAGCGGTTCGTTCAGTGGTTTTACCCAGTCCGAGTGGTGAGT
>JAJTHC010000021.1 GCA_021299615.1 Vampirovibrionales bacterium | reverse complement strand
CCAAACTTTTCGATAGGCGCCGTCTTGATGATGCGTTTTGCCGCAGAAGCGAGCCGTTACTTCAATCATGCGGAAATTATCGAGTTGCATCACAACCAAAAGGCCGATGCCCCTAGTGGCACAAGCCTTCGCACGGTGCAGATGATGCAAGCGGTGCGTCCTGATTTTGCGGTGAGCAACGGCATCGAACATGAAACACTCGCAGGAGCCAGGGGTGCGACGTCCGAAGGTAAGATTCACGTTCATTCGGTCAGATTGCCTGGTTTAGTCGCTCACCAAGAAGTCTTGTTTGGCGACTTGGGGCAAATGCTCACGATTCGCCACGACAGTTTTAACCGAGACTGCTTTATGGCAGGCATCGCTTTATGTTGCAAAAAAGTACGCTCGCTAGAACATGGTTTGCACCATGGTTTAGAAACGGTGCTATAGTATTCGCTATATAAAACACTATACTAAGAAGCCACCTTCTTGGGAGCCAGATCCTCTTCAGGAGCGACGACTTCTTCAGGCGTATTCACCACTTTCAAAATGGTTTTTTGCTTGACCATTTCAGGCGTAATATGCACCGTCTTTAAATCTTCACGACTGGGGGCTTCATACATGAAGTCCAACATGATTTCTTCAACGATCGAACGCAAAGCTCTTGCCCCTGTTTTACGCTTAGCGGCTTCTTGGGCAATAGCTTTTGCGGTGTCTTCATGGAAGCTTAGCGTGATGTCATCCATGCCCAAAAGTTCTTGATACTGTTTGAACAAGGCACTTTTCGGCTCTTTTAGAATACGGATGAGTGCTTCTTCATCCAGCGGTTCTAAAATCGCCAAAATGGGGACTCGCCCTGTAAATTCAGGAATCAATCCGAATTTGACCAAATCATCAGGCTCGGTTTTTTTGAGCAATTTAGCATTTTCTAAATCACGTTCATAGGCTGTTTTGGGAGCGGTCTTCGCTTCACCCGCAAAGCCGATTTTACTCGTGGCTTCGGCACGACGGGCCACAATTTTTTCCAAACCGTCAAAGGCTCCCCCACAAATAAAGAGGATATTATGCGTATTAATTTGGATGAAATCTTGATGCGGATGCTTACGTCCCCCCTGCGGAGGCACATTTGCGGTGGTACCTTCAATCATTTTCAGCAAGGCTTGTTGAACGCCTTCACCCGAAACATCTCGAGTAATGCTGGGGTTTTCGCTTTTGCGAGAAATCTTGTCAATTTCGTCAATGTAAATAATGCCTCGTTCCGCTTTGGCAGGATCATAATCCGCGGCTTGGTACAAACGCAACAAGATGTTTTCCACATCATCGCCAACATAACCCGCTTCCGTAAGCGTGGTGGCATCAGCAACGGCAAAAGGTACATCCAAGTATTTGGCGAGCGTTTGAGCCAGCAAGGTTTTTCCGCTCCCTGTCGGTCCAATCAACATGATGTTGGATTTCGAGATTTCCACTTCGGATTTGGCATCGCCGTCTTGCTTTTGCTTCACGGCGTAGTTAATGCGTTTATAGTGATTATAAACAGCCACCGACAAAATCTTTTTGGCTTCTTCTTGCCCGATGATATGCTCGTCCAACAAGGCCTTCAATTCTTTAGGCGTAGGAAGATTTTCAATCATGGTCAAGGCCGTTTCAGGGGCATTGGGGTCTTTTTGAACCGCATGAGCTTTCGCAAATTCGAGGAACTCTTCGGCTAAAATATCGTTGCACAATTCCACGCATTCATCGCAAATAAAGACTTCAGGCCCAGCAATAAGCTTCTTCACTTGGTCTTGCGTTTTACCACAAAACGAACATTTCAATCGGGTTTCTTCAGATTTTGACATGAGGTATGGAACTCCTGCTCCGTAAAACGATATTCAAAGACGGGAACTTGTTTCAAATTCCCGTCTTTGTTTGACTTGTACGGCTAAAACGCATCATAAAAGTCCTTCAATCAAGACGACCTAAAGCTTGGTAATGACTTTGTCAATCATGCCGTAAGCAACGGCTTCTTCAGGGGTCATAAAGTAATCACGATCCGTGTCTTGCTCGATTTTTTGAATCGACTGACCTGAATGAGATGCCATCAACTGGTTTAAGGTACGCTTTAAACGACCAATTTCAGCAGCTTGAATTTCAATATCAGACGACTGCCCTTGCGCACCACCCCAAGGCTGGTGAATCATGATGCGAGCGTGAGGCAATGCCATACGCTTGCCTTTTTCCCCACCTGAAAGCAAGAAAGCACCCATCGAACAGGCTTGACCCAAGCAAATGGTCGAAACATTGGCTCGAACATGCTTCATGGTGTCGTAAATTGCCAAACCAGCGGTAACACTACCACCTGGGGAATTGATGTAAAGCATAATATCTTTTTCAGGATTTTCAGAATCGAGCAAAAGAAGCTGAGCAATAATCACGTTGGCGACGTTGTCGTCCACGCCTGTGCCTAAGAAAATAATACGTTCACGCAATAAGCGAGAAAAAATATCAAACGAGCGTTCGCCACGACTGGACTGCTCAATAACCATGGGAATCAGAGCCATTTGCTCTTGAAAGTTAGACATCATCATCACGATTTCGTCTCTCCTTAAATCTCTTCTAAAACGTTTAACGCCTTAATCCTAATACAAAGAACTTCATTATTGTAACAAATAATCAAAATTAAGGCGATGGCTAAAGCGTATCTCCCCTGCATAAAGGATTACACTATTCGGCAGGCGTTGCCACTTCTTCCAAAGCAGGCGTTTCAGTGCTTGCTTGCAAAAGTTCTTCTTTGGCTTCTACCCAAGTAAAGGTCGCTTTTTCAAGCAAGATATTGACAACCTTTTGTGCCAAGAGTTGATCCAACAACGCTTGACTACCATTGGGCTGATTGGACAATTGACGCAGAATCGAGCGTTCATCCGTACCTTGAGCTTCGGCAATTTCCGCAATTTGCTGATTGAAGTCTTCTTCAGTGACGGTCACTTGATGGACTTTCGCAATTTCTGCAAAGGCTAAGCTTGTGGTGATGCGTTGAATCGCTTCGCTTTTGAAGCTTTCAGTCATTTCTTCCGTACGATTTTGTAGGAACTCATTGAAGTTCAAGCCTTGTTGCTGAAAACGTTGACCCATATCTTCAATAATGGATTCCACTTCACGCTGAATCATACCTTTAGGTAAATCGATTTTGGTGGCTTGAACGAGGGCATCCACCACAGCACGTTGCTTGCGGAAGGTTTCTTCACGCTCATTACGAGTTTCAATCGATTTAGCGACATGGGCTTTAACATCGGCGACGGTTTTGAAATCACCCAACTTAGGAGCCGTTTCATCCGTCAATTCAGGCGTTACATACTTTTTAATGGCATGGATTTTGGATTCAAAAGTCACCACTTGATCCGCCAACTTGGCATCAAAATAATCTTCAGGGAATTGAACATCTATATTAAAGGTCACACCCACTTCTTTACCTGGTAATTGAATGGTGAAGGAATCCAAGAAATTATTATTGCTCAAGTCCAGCTCAAATTCTTCGGCTTTACCGCCTGCGAATTCTTCGCCATTGAGACGACCTGTAAAGTCAAGCACAATTACATCCGTGCCTTCAACAACCGTACGATCCGTCACGGTTTCAAGACTCGAAATACGCTCTAAAAGGGCTTGGATTTCTTTTTCTTCGGCATCTGTAATAGGCGTCAATTTTTCAACGTCGACTGCAAGGGCTAAGCCTTCAGGCAAGTTGACAGTAGGGCGAATATCCACTTCAGCCACCAAACGAATGCCTTTTTGCAAGTTGAAATCCAATTCCAACAAACGAGGCTGAGCCACAACATCAAGCTTCTGCTCGCTGATCACATCTGCAAACACGTAAGGCAGGTAACGATCCAAGGCTTCTTGCTTAATCACGTCTTCACCCACGGTTTTTTCAATCATGCGAAGGGGAGCTTTGCCACGACGAAAGCCATGGATATTGACTCGCTGTCCTACTCGGCGGCAGGCTTTATTAAACTCTTGCTGAGCTTGTTCAGCGGGTACATGAATCGTGAGTTTCACGGCAGATGATTCAATAGGTTGAAGTTCGACTTTCATTATCATTCCTTCCAAAGTGTGCGAGACGCATCAATCAATAAATACTTTATAAACAGCATAGCATAAATACGTATTTTAGGGATACTTTGTATTATTTCTTAAAAAAACAGGAAAGCCCCTTAAAAAAAGTATAAAAAATAAGCGGGAGACGAGGCTCGAACTCGCGACATCTTCCTTGGCAAGGAAGCATTCTACCACTGAATTACTCCCGCTTATATAAGCGTTTTATTTAATTTTAAACGATTCGTTAAAAGATTGATAAAACCTCTCAACATTTATTAGTTTACCCAATCAATCTAAATGTGCAAGCTTTTTTTACATTTTGACAAAAACGCTACCATCGGCCTGCACCTGACCAAGGTAAACCTTGTGATTGTAGCCACTTTGCTTGACCTTAATCATATCCCCAATGCCCCCGTTCTGCATGGCTTGAGCCTCCAAAACCAAGCGAATCGGGCGCGTACTTTGATGAACCTCCACGATCAATTTCACCGTCTGATTCATCAAAACCAAAGGAGGCGTCTTCACCTGAAACTTCGTAATCAACTGCCCCTTGCTCAAATTCGTACGAGCAATCGTAGAAGGCGGCAAATCGCTTAAAAGCAACTGGCTCACGTCTCGTAAGCTTACGGTGCTTGTCACTCGTTCCACTTTCCCCACCACGTTAGCTCCAAAAGGAATGGCTTCCTTCACTTGCCACGCATTCACCTGCTTTTGCAAAACCAAGGGTAGCACCAAGTTCGTTTGACGGTTTGATTCTGTACCTTCTAATAGTAGTGTCACCGTTCCATAACCCTGCTGAAAAACAGACGCTTCTACGGCTCCATTTAAACGAAGGCTGTAGGCTTCTTCCGCCAACAGCTCAAGCGAACGAAACTTACGAGTCGCCGCCACATTGATGCCTAAGACATAATCGCAATGCTTGAGCCCCTTAGACTGGCAATAGGCCTGCGTTGAATCGTCCAGTAGTGGCTTTACTTTTTCTTGCAAGTGAGGGGCATTCAGCCATTGTTCTGCAGAAGCGCCTTGTGGCATCATTCCCAGCAGTATGCCCATTATAATGCCGACGACCTGCCAAAAAAGAAGGGATCGTTTTTTCACAGTAAAAATCCCTAGCTTACACAATTTGGTTAATGGTTTGAAGCATTTGATCGCCCGCTTGCATAACTTT
>JAJTHC010000099.1 GCA_021299615.1 Vampirovibrionales bacterium | reverse complement strand
TTAGAGTTTTCTGTACAGTAGGCTAGACTAGGAGCCTAGATTATTTTGTGAGGGCGTGTAGACAGACCTACATAACAGAACAAAATAATCGTAGCGACAACGTATAGACACTGTACAGAAAATTATCAATTCGGCTATAAATGTAGGGACGTGATTTATAGCCAAGTTTAGAGTTTCATACCCTAAACAGTGGAAGCCATTCAAGAATCCTGAAAACCGCTTTGAGAACTTGCTAAAATAAGACTAGACGAATACTGTCATATTTTAAAGTATTTTCCGTATACCCTCTCCTAATTTTAGGAGAGGGAAGAGAACGTCTTTAGACGTTCGAGGGTGAGGTTAAACCTTAGACTACGTTTGTGAGTTTAACCGCCCCCTAACCCCCTGCTAAAATTAGGAGGGGGGACAAAGCCATTTTATCTTAAGCTAGGGATTTTAGCGTGCCTCCACAATTGCAAGCCTTAATGGAAAATAAAAAGCTCTTCTTCTCCATCATCGGAGGGGTCGTCCTGCTTGTGGTTGTTATCATCGTGGTGGCGGTCGCAGGCAGTGGAGGCAAAGAAGTCAAGGTGGATGAAGGGGCGAAAGTCCTCACCGAAGAACAGCTCCCCCTCGCCACCGATATTTCCGCAGGCAAAGCCGTTGAAATCAGAGCCTTACTCTCACGTCAAGACATCCGCTTGGACACCCTCGCTGGTACAGGGGGCAAAGTGTCGTTGATGTTCGCCGAAGATGCCACCTTAAACGATCGAGATCAAGCCCTGCTGACGTTGGCACAATCAGGCTTAATGGACGGCAAGCTCGGCATGGAAGCCTTCGACACCAGCGATATGATGGCAAGCCGTGAAGAAAAGCAAATCAAACTTACTCGTGGGCAAGAAGGCGATTTAGCCAGAATTATCCGTAAAATGCCCCCTGTGGAAGACGCCCATGTGAAAATTTCAATAGCAGACCCCACGCTTTTTGCCAGTGATCGTAAGCCTCCTTCGGCGGCGGTGCAGGTGACCTTGCCTCCTGGTGAACGGCTGACTCGAGACAAGGTACGAGCCATCATCAATTTAATGGCAGGGGGCATTCAAGGGCTTGAAGCCAAGCACGTGGCGTTGTCTGACACCAACGGTAATACTTATAACAGTGTGCTAGATTCCGCCTTAGAACTACAAGACAAGGCAGCGGATCAAGATTTTTACATGAAGCAAAAAGTGGCGGCTCAACTCGACAAGCTCATTGGCGAAGGGCGTTATGTGGTGACGGTTTCGACTTTCCTACGTGAATCCCCCAAAGAAACCATGGTGCAGAACTTCGATCCATCTAAATCCGTGGTCGCCAGCAAGCAACGCTTTCAAGAAACACTCGGTGGCGGTAGCGGAGGAAGTACGAGTTCCAACGGCAAAGCCAGTGGGCCTGTTTCGGGATTTTTACCCCCTGAACTCGACAGCAAAGTGGCAATAGGTCAATCCATGCAGTCGATGGAAAATATGTCTAAAAGTAGTAGTAATGACGGTTACTTGCGTGAAGGCACCGAAGTGAGCTATCAAAACGGGCATACGCAATGGGTCGAAACCAGCGTACCCGGTATGGTGGAAGATGTTTCGATTGCGGTGACCATTGATGACGATTACTATCCCAACATTCCGCCTGAAGATTTACAGGTCTTGATTGCTCGTTCCGCAAGCCCACGAGTCAATCCAATGAATGTAAGTTTAGCTCGCACCGATTTTGAAAACCCCAAGCCGTTGGCAGGAGAAGATCCCTTGCCTGAACCGCCCATGAATACGGCAGGCTTTTTATTGCCGGGATTAAGCCCTGAAACGGCGGCTGGCGTGATGACGTGGCTCCCTTGGATGGCGATTACGGTAATAGGAGCGGTTGCTATTATGATGTTTATGGGTAATAGTGGAAAGACACAGCATACGGCGGAAACCTTGGATTCGGCGATCAATGAATTACAGCAATTGCGTCAACATGCGGAAGAAACGCAAACGCACTTGCAATATCAGCAACAGTTGAATGAACAGTTGATGCAAGCCCAGCAGGAACAGCATCAAACGTTGGAACGCACCCGTCAACAGAGTGTTGAAAAACTGAAAGATGCCCTCAAAGAATTGAACGAAAACATGAAGAATGCGTCCAACGATGCGCCAGCGATTCGTCCGCAAGACATGAACATTGCTCAGTGGTTGAGTTCAGCGGAATAAGGAAAACAAGGAGACTCACGCATGGCAAAACGTCCCCCTGTGGATCCTTTGATTATTTCCATGAACGCCGAAGCCCTTTCGGTGGAATTTGCCGAAAAAGTCACGGAAGCCCTTAGTAGTTCAGGCTTGAATGTTTCTGAAATCAAGCGTTCTGCGGATATTACGGCTCACTTTATTCAAGTGGCGGTGGGCTTGCTTCAGCAAGAACCGGGTTTTCAACCGCAGGATCCGAAGGCTCCTTATTTGGCGTTTAATGTGGGACATTGCTATAAGGTACTGTCTCTTTTTACCCATGCGATTATTTATGCCAGTGAAAAAGCTCAAGAACACAATCTAAAAGGTGAACCCAAATCGATTATTTTGCAAGGTTTAGCGAAAGATGCCTTTTTCCAAGCCAAGCAGTTTGTTTCCGCCACCGTAGGGCAAGAAGCAACGCCCGAACTACAGTTTGACGATGAACAACTTGAAAGCTGGATAGAGCAAATGGTCGCAGGTGCCTTGCACCATTATTTGGGCGAATATGAAAATATTCATGGCCCAATTGGGCAAGAAGACATGCCCCCTGATGCTCCCACGAATCGATTTAATAAAACCCCTCAAGCTGAACTGCCTCTTGAAGAAGAAACGCTTACGGTGGAAGAAGACGTTCCTGCCTTTCAAGCGAATCCCCAAGCGTCGATGTATACCATGCCGTCGCCTCAACAGGCTCAAGTTTTTCCGTCTTATGAAGACGTATATGCGAGTCCCCCTCAGCCAGAGCCTGTTGCGATCCCCTATCAAAACACCAAACACGTGCAACTTAAATTGGCGGCACTCGCTTTGTTTTTAACGACGCAAGCCCCTCCACTTCAAAATGAATGGTTGAATCAGTTCCCAGCCGAAGTCGCTAATCAGATTGTGCATTACATGAATGTGGAAAATATCGCCCAAGAACTGCCGATGAATGAAGTGCTAGAAAAGCTCAATGAGTTTAGACGCAACGTTAAAGCCGTGGCGGAAGATCCCCATGCCCAAGAAAAACGCCTGCGTCATGCCTTGTGTGAGATTTTAGCTCGCCCAGACAACCGAAGCGTATTGGAAAGCTTAATGCAAGGGGAACGCACTGAAATACAACGTTTATTTAAAACAGCAGGACTTGTGCATAAGCACCCCAACGGGTATAATCAAATCCCGCAGTGGACGCCTAAACTCGAACAGGCTCTGTTCAACTATTACAATACCATTCTTGCCTAGGTATCGAAACTACCAAAACTATCACTTAAAGAGAAACCCCTTATGCCCCTCATTAAACGGATTCGTTCACAACACGCCCCACAAAACCCCACGAGTCACACAAATCAGGGGTCGCTTCCCACGGGCGAGCCGTTGCCACCGTGGTTGGCTCAAGTGGCTCATCAGCAAGCAGGGGTGTCGCAACCTACGGCTCCCACCGCTTCGGACGATGATTTTTTGAATCAACTGGTGTGGGAAGAAGCACCTCCACCGCAAAATCCTATTGCCCATAACCGCCGTCGTAGCGATCACGAGCCGCCTGTGGATACGCAAGCCGTCTATCAAGACGCCTATAATGCTGGCTATCAAGAAGGGTATCAAGTCGGGCAACAAGCAGGGCAAATGCAAGGCTATCAAGATGGACATCCCCAAGGGTATCACGCAGGTTTTGAAGAAGCCAAGCAAAATGGATACGCCGAAGGCATGAAAGAAGCCGAAGAATCTTCTAAAGCCATTTGGCAGATTTTAGATCAGCTCGACACGATTAAAAGCCAAGTGCTTGAAAAATCCGTGCAAGACATTGCCCCCATGGCAATGGCGATCGCTCAGCGTTTGATTAAGGTGGAACTGTCTTGCGATCGAGCCTTGGTCGTGGGCATTGCTCTTGACGTCTTGGGCAAGGTGGATCGTACCCAAAAAGAAGTCGTGTTTAAAGTCCACCCCAGCGATGTGAAATTTTTGCGTCAACATATTAAAGAACATGAAGAAACGTGGCAAGGCGAAGTGCAACGCCATATTATTGTGGTGGGCGACGCCGAAGTCGACTTAGGCAGTTGCATTGTGGAAACATCAGGCGGGCAGATTGATGCGACCTTTACCACGCAACTTCACATGATTCGCAAGATTTTAGGCTTGCCGAATGTGGCGATCGCCTCACAATCTTCCGCCGAAGCCGAGTTTGATCACTTGCTTGAAGGCGATGCCACCCTCCAAACGTGGGATGCTCCAGCCTTCGACGAACATTAAACCTTTCTACATACTTTATACTAATGTAATAGCCTTGCTCTATAATAACTAAATAACGAATCCAAAAAGAATCCACATAAATGATGATGTCCGACGCTCCTCCAAACAACGCCTTTGCGATTCCTCCTATTAGTGAGATATTGCTCGTTATTGGCGTGCTTATTCTGATTCTGATCATTTTGGTTCCTTTGCCTGACTGGTTTATGGACGCTTCCATTGCCTTTAACATCAGCCTTTCCGTTGTCTTGCTTATGATGTCCTTGTACGTTAAGCAACCGCTGGATTTGGCGGCGATTCCATCTTTGATTTTGGTGTCTACCTTGTTTCGCTTGGCGTTGGGGATTGCGGTTACTCGGGCGGTATTGGCACACGGGCATGCGGGGCAAATGGTTGAAGCCTTCGGGCTGTTTGTTACAGGTGGTAACATGGTGGTTGGGGCGATTTTGTTCTTAATCATCTTAACCGTGAACTTTATGGTTATTACCAAGGGATCGGAACGTGTGGCGGAAGTTGGAGCGAGATTCGCTCTCGACTCTTTGGGCGGTCGACAAATGCAGATCGATGGCGACTTAAACGCAGGCTTTATAGGTCCTGATCAAGCACGACAATTGCGTGAAAACTTGCAACGGGAAATGTCCCTGTTGGGTTCGATGGACGGAGCCATGAAGTTCGTTAAAGGGGATTCGATTGCGGCGATTATCATCACGATTATTAACATCGTGGGGGGGATTGCCATTGGCGTTTTGATGAAGGGCTTGCCTGTTATGGAAGCCGTCAACAAGTATACGATTCTAACAATCGGTGACGGCTTGGCATCTCAGATTCCCGCCCTGATTATGTCGGTGGCGATTGGGATTACCCTGACTCGTACCACCAGTGTATCGGACAGTTTGGCAAAAGATTTCTTCACGCAGTTTCGTGGCAAGCCGTATGGTCTTATTTTTGCGGCGATGTTCTTGCTCTTTATTGCGGTGACCTCTTCCATTACAGGCTTAAGCTGGTGGCCTTTTGTGCTATTTGCCTTGATTCTAGGGGGTATGGCGTTTAGCGTATTCATCACTAGTGATGTACAGGCTCAAATGGGTGAATTGCAAGAAGTGCAAGAAAATATGCAACAAATGATTAACCCCAACCGCATGTACGAACGCATGGGCGTCGATGTGTTGAGCCTTCAAGTGGGAGCAAGCCTCCTTCAGATTGCCGATCCTGAGCAAGACGGGCAGCTACTCGGTAAAATTGCAGGCTTGCGGACTCGCTTAACCGATGAACTCGGCTTCATTCTACCCAACATCCGCATTATGGATTCCACCGAAATTGAACCTTACGAATACCTCATTTCCATTCGAGGCAACCCCGTCGCCACAGGCAAAGTTTACCCTGGTTATTACATGATTTTGCAAAGTTATTTTGAAACCTATGGCGTGGCTCCGCCTGCACAAGTCATTCAAGGCACGGATTCTGCTTTGAATGTGTCTGCCTTATGGGTGGCTCAAGCCGATATTCCTGAACAGTTGCAGACGGTGGCGGTGGAATCCACCGATGCGGTGATTGCTCACTTGCAAATGGTGGTGATTAAATACGTCGATGATGTGATGACGAAAATTGATGTGCTGAAGCTCATGGAACTGATGCGGGGTAGTGACCCAAGTGTCATTCAAGAGCTTGTGCCGAATATGTTGACGCCGAACGATTTACGTAAGATTTTTGTGAACCTGATTCGAGAAAAAGTTTCGATTAAAGATATTCAGTTTATTTTTGAACGCTTGAGTGATTACGCCCGTTTTAGCCGAGAATCCGACACACTTTCCGAACGGTTGAGGGCGTCTTTAGGGCGACAAATCTGTATTTCTCATGCGGATAAAACCAAGCAACTCCTAGCCGCCACCTTGTCGAACGAGTGGGAAACGGTGTTGGATGAAGCCTGCCAACGCACGGAATTAGGCGTCATGTTCTTGTTGAATCCGATGCAGGTGCAACAGTTGATTCAAGCGATTAGTGACACGTCTCGCATGGTGCAACAGCATTACGGAAGACCGCCTGTGATCTTATGTTCGCCTCGTATTCGTTTACCGTTGTTTGAGCTGTTAGACAGGCATTTACCGAATTCGGTGGTTTTGGCGTACAGTGAACTCATCCCTGATGTGAAGGTGCAGGCAGTGGCATCCATTAACATGGAAGAGTAGATTATATAGAAAGCTCTGCGAAAGTCCCATTCGGCGAATCTTCATGTGAACGAAGCGTGAGTGATTGCAAGCAATCAACAAAACAAGCCGTTTTTTCGTTGTGTACGTTTGTGTACACGCCTCATACCAATTATTAGTTTAGCGTCTGGCGTCTTCGTTGTCGCTCGGATTCTAGATGTGTTTATGTAGGGTCTCTGCCCACTACGCACATCTGCGAGTCTAGGCTCCTAGTCTAGCCTGCTGTTCAGAAAACTCTAAATTCAGCTATACATTGCATAAGAGAGTGGCGTTCTGGATTCCAGCAACGCCTGAAGAGTTTGCAAGGACGCTCTGCTTGACACGCTAGCTTGATTGGCTATCCTAAGTAAAAAAATTACAGAAGGGTTTCGAAAAACGTGGGTTTTAGGCACTCGACACGGTGTTGAAAAGACGTCATACTGAAAAAGAGTGGCTCCTTGAAAATCCCATAGAAACTATGCCGTCGTCATCCTGAACGCATGTGAAGGATCTCCCCACACAGGGGAGGAGATGTTTCGTTGCACTCAACATGACGTTTTCTCAGGATCGTATGTGTCAGAAACGAGGGTTTCGTGTGTCAGAAACGAGGATTTCGTGTGTCAGGAACGAGGGTTTCGTGTGTCAGGAACGAGGGTTTTGTGTGTCAGGAACGAGGGTTTTGTGTGTCAGGAACGAGGGTTTTGTGTGTCAGAAACGAGGGTTTCGTGTGTCAGGAACGAGGGTTTTGTGTGTCAGGAACGAGGGTTTTGTGTGTCAGAAACGAGGGCTTGTAACGTCGTCTATAGTGTTCGATAGATAAAACACGCTATTCAATCGTTTAAATGGTATAACACTACAATGAAGGCTTTTTCGTATAAAAACCAGCCTTCGGAGCAGGTGGAAGTTTATACGAGGTCTTTTGAAAATCCGCAGGAGGCGGTGGTGGACTTTTCGATTCTAAGGCTTTATAAGTAGCGATTCTTTTTTTCTCTTCAATGCTATTAGGCAATATAACAGGGGAAGCAAGGCGTTCTTCTTTGATGTTAGGCTTTGTTATGGTGGGTTTTGATGCATGGGCATTGAAATGCTGACCGTTGTCCACCAAACGAGGCGTCAACATAATAATGAGTTCTTTGTTTTGATGAGATCCATCATAGGTATTGCTGAGTCCTCGTAGAAAAGGGATCTCTCCGATGATCGGGACTTTGTTATTGCGTTGACGATTATTACTTTGGGTAAGTCCGCCAATAATAAAACTTTGCCCTTCTTTTAAAATCACATTACCTGTATAAAGTTCTCGAGATGAAACGAGTTGAATATCCCCAATGCTAGATGTTTGTGGGAAGGAAAAGGACGAATGTACTTTGAGTGAAACATCGTTATTGGATCCAATGGTACTTTGTATTTTGAATACAATACCTGCAAAAGCTTGTTTCGCAACTCGTGCGACGATATTATTATTTTGATCTCGCACATCGGTAAAGCCTTGAATGACTTCATCTTCAATTTTAATGGTGGCTTCTTCATTATTGAGTAATAAAACAGAAGGGCGAGAAATGACCTTGAGTTTATTTTCTGAATGAAGAAAATTGAGTACCGCACTGAAACTAGAGGTGTTTTGAATCGGATTTTTAGCATAAGTGGCGAACGAATTTCCGCCTAAATTGGCATTAAATCCTAGGGTGACCTGTTTGAGTTGGGCTTGAATGGAAGGGGTGATGATTTTATCTAAACTGTCTGAAAGTTCCATGACGGCCATTTCAATATAGACTTGTTGACGTTGCCTGTCGAATTCTTGGATGAACTCATCGGCTTTTGTTAATTGTTGAGGGGTGGCAAAAATGGTAATGGTGTTAAGGCGTGTGTCGGGTAAAATAATGGGGCCGTTACTTGAAACAGTGGCTTGGGCGTTTGCAATGGGTCTTGAACGTAAGGTATGATCGCTAGGTGTGCCTTCTCCTTCTTTGAGACCTTCACTTGTAAGGGGGATGGGGTTTGCGGTTTGTGTACCGATATTTGAAGCAGAAGCTGCTCCACCAGCTGTACCACCAGCTGTACCACCAGCTGTACCACCAGCTGCTCCACCAGCTGTACCACCAGCTGCTCCGCCAGCTGCACCACCAGCTGCTCCGCCAGCTGCTCCGCCAGCTGCACCACCAGCTGCACCACCAGCTGCTCCGCCTGATGCACCACCAGCTGCACCACCAGCTGCACCACCAGCTGCTCCAATCATAATCGCAGGGGTGGATCCATTCGAAAAAATGGTGGCACTTAATGCACCAGCCACTTCATCGGCTCGTTGAAAGTTGAGTCGCCATGTTTTACTGGCTCGCTTAACATCTATGTCACTCACCAAGCGAGCGGCTTCTGCGGCTTCTTGGGCATCGGTTCTGAGAATCACCCGATTGGTGATAGGATCTGCGATGGCGATGGTATTGTTTTGTGGGCTTGCACTTGTGCCACTCGTACTAGAACTTGTTCCCCCTGCTCCGCTGGAAGGGCTGGATCCTGTTGATGTAGAAGAATTACCTGTTGTATTTTGTGCATAAGAAAACAGCGTGGCGTTTAAATAATCAGCGACATAAGAAGCAGGTAGATATTTCACTTCAATAAAATGGGTTTCTTGTTGCTTGATGCCATTAGACGTTGTTGATTGCCGAGTGGTCACAAATAATGTGCCGTTTTCCACATGGTAATAGAGTTTACCCATTTGCTTTAAAGAAAGTAAGACATCTTCTACCGAAACGCCTTTAAAATCAAGGTTAACGAGGTGTGTTAGGTCGTCTCCTAAAACAATGTTAAATTGAGCTTGTGAAGCAACGGCTTTAAGGGCTTCATCCATAGGAATGTTATGTAAGGTTAAGTTAAGAGGGGTTTTAATGTTTTTTAGTTTAAGTTCTTCTGCCCAAGCCTGTTGAAAGGGCGTTACTAATAGCATAACACTTAAGAAAATCATGAAAGCATGGTTAAACCCCCTGCTTTGTTTTGAAGATACAGCAAGTAAAGTGTAAGACTTCCGCATTTAAGGATGCCCCTTCTGATTTAGTGAAAATGAACTTGTATTGCCCGTTGGGTAAACTTTCGGGAGAGGAACACCTTTGTTTTTAGTGTCTTCTAGGGCTTGAAAATCTCGATCGATGCGGTGAATGGGGGTAAGTTCAAGTTGGTTGAGAATGTGAGGTGTGATTAAAATCAGCAATTCACTTTTTGAACTTGAACGGCTACTGGCTCTAAACATGGCACCTACAATGGGTAAATCGGCAAGTCCTGGTATTTTTTGTTCGTTGCTGGTGTCTCGACTATCCACCAAGCCACCAATGACCATACTTTCACCGTCTTTTACGCTAACCGCTTGAACCACTAAATCTCGGGTACGTACCAGTTCAATCGTACTAGCCCCCACGCCTGCACTGGCATACACTGAACTCACAATGGGACGCACACGCAAGGTAATGACGCCATTTGCTCCTATTTTAGGAACAATGTCTAAAACAATTCCTGCAGTACCGATAAGGGGGGTGGTTTGTCCAAAAAATCCAGAACCCGATGCGGTGAATTCTTGACCTCTTAAAATCTGATCCACAATCACAATCGCAGATTCTGTGTCATGGGTGGCGACGATATGAGGACTTGCAATGCTTTTGGCTTTGCCTGTTTGAATCAAGGCTTGAATTTGAAGGTTAAGGTTGTCTATACTAGGCAGGTTTGGTAAGAAAGAGATATTATTGGGTGTTCCTGGTGTTAAGGATCCTAAATTAAAGCCCCAAGGACTTCCAGATTCGCTGAAGTCTAGTTTGACTCCCATTTGTTTTAAGGCGGTGGAAGAGACTTCGATTAAATCGGCTTGTATCGATACTTGAGGGGGTTTGGCGTCCAAAAGGGGGATTAACGCTTCGGCTTCTTCCAATTGAGATTCCGTGGCGACAATCGTTAAGGTATTATTTTTACTATTGGGCATAACGATTGCCCCGAGGGTTTGTACATTGTACGTATTCTGTGTTAAACCCTGATTTCTGACTTCTATTTCAAAATTACTATTACTACCGCTAGAGCTTCCACCGCTACTGCCACCAGATTCTCCACCGCTACTGCCACCAGATTCTCCACCGCTACTGCCACCAGATTCTCCACCGCTACTGCCGCCAGAGCTTCCACCGCTAGCACTAACTTTGTCGGTACCACTGCCTTCGGTCACGTTTAGTGTTGAATCAGAAATACCTACTTGTGAACTTACCCCATTCAAGCCAATCGTTCCTCGATTACCAAAGACCACGGCTTCCAATTGACGAGCGACATCCGACGCATGGGCGTAAGACAACTGATAGACCCGCCGTAAACGAGGCACATCAAATTCGGGAATGGTTTTAAGCACCATTTTCACTTCGTCATCCGTTCCACTAATCACTAAGCTGTTTTGGCGTTCGTTGGCTTTAACAACAATATGGGTAGAACCTGAAAATAAAGCGGTATTTAAAAAGCTGGCTAGCCATGCCGCACTGGCATGTTCTAAAGCAATGGTTTTGGTATTGTATCGATACAAACCGAGTTCTTGCCCCATGGCTTGAGATGAAATCATCCAAATGTCTTTGCCATAATTTTGAACACTTAAACCGTGCATTCTCGCCAAGACTTTTAAGGCATCAAGCCCAGCGATACGATCAAGCTTTAAAGACGCATTGCCTGTGACGCTTTCATCCATAATTACATTGAGGTTCGTGAGTTTGGCGATTTTAGGAATCAGCAGGTTTAACGGTTCTGCCGTGGCTTCAATACTGATATAGCCGTGACCTTCAGGATACACTTGTGCAAAGGCATCGGCGGTTTGAGGATTTACGGTAGCCAGCAAAGCGTATTGAAGGGAAAGTCCCCCAACTAAAAGTAGCCTCATCAAGTAAGGCAGGGGGTTAAGAAGGGGCGTCCAAGGTTTATAGGGTGGCATTGTCATTTTCCTAAAAGAGATTTATACCTTACCTAAGTCATTGAGTAGCTTTTCGATATTAGAGTCTTCATTGTTTGAATTAGGCAAGGGGGTTTGGTTAGAATTCGTCGATACATTACGGTTTCCAGAACCCGTCGTTTGTGACGACGGCGACGTGCTAGAAAGTTCGATTCGATTTTTAAATCCGTTAATGGTCAGGTATAAATACGCACCTTTGACAGCGGTTAAGGTGAAGTAGTTGCCGCCATATTCAAAGGAACTGCCAATGCGTTTGGAAAGCATCATACTGTTGGCTTCATTTAAGAGTTTAAGCAAAACGGTTGCTGGTTTACGAGGGTCTTCATTGGAAACCACGCCGACAAACTGAATCAAGGATTCCACAGGCACACCTAGTGTGGGTTCAGCAGGTTTACTAGGAAAGGGATTGACGGTTTGCGTCGTGGTGGGTTTCGTAATGGGCGATGCTTTTTCTTTGTCGGCATTTTGCTTGTCTAAAAGAGCCTTTAACCACTCTAGTTCGATAAGGGGCTTGAAGGGATCCGATCTAAAAGCGGGGGGGGCGGACTTGCTTTTGGAAGGACTCGCCTCCAGACCGTTGGCAACCGCAAATAAGGCGTTGGCTTTTGGGGACTCTTCAGATTCATCGAAATTTTCTTCAGGCATAGAGGCTGCCAAAAGGGTTTGATTGTCGCTGATTTTTTCAGTCGGGGCTTTGATGAGATTCGTAAAACCCACCACCATTAAAACAAGCACGACGCCTAAAGTTGTGCCTGCAATAAAGAGGGCATTTTTCGTGCTTTTTTCAGGATCTAAAAAACGATTTAATTTTGAAAAATAGCGTATAATCGGGTGATGCCCTTCAGCGATTTTTTCCGCTTCAGAGGTTTCCCATGCCAGTGGGGTTTCGACAAAGTTTAGCATGGCGGTGAAATTGCGTTGGGCAGGAATAATGCCATAACCAGGTTGAAAGGCTCGTGTTTTGGCGACATCATGCCATGAGGTTGACGTGGTGCTAAACGCCCCTGTTTGGCGGGGTAACTTATTTTGCAAAGGCGAACTAGACATACGGCAGTAACTTTCACACCATTTTGGATACTATTTGGATTCTCTCTTACTGTTTAGTATAAGGAATTTGAGCGTCTTCTTTCCGGTTTTAGGTCTAATTTCC
Source organism: Vampirovibrionales bacterium (assembly GCA_021299615.1). Taxonomy (GTDB): domain Bacteria; phylum Cyanobacteriota; class Vampirovibrionia; order Vampirovibrionales; family JAJTHC01; genus JAJTHC01. The sequence goes on along the minus strand of JAJTHC010000099.1, from coordinate 62 downwards.
CCTAAAAAGTTTAAGTTTATTGGATGTTGTAACGTTTCCCTGTAGAAAACCCATAAATGGCT
>JAJTHC010000087.1 GCA_021299615.1 Vampirovibrionales bacterium | reverse complement strand
TTTAAAACTAGTTTGCCTAAAGCCTAGGATGCTTCCTCTATAAGGTTTCAACGTCTGTGACAACGACAAAAACCTTGGTTCGCTCAAAGCGACTTTTAAGATCTAACGCTAATTCTTTGGCGTTTTCAGCAGGTACCACTAAAAACGTGTACAACGACGTAGGCGTCAAGTATTCACTACGATACAAGCCGTGATTCGGTCCTAAGCTATTAGAAACGGCAAGGCTGGTAAATCCACCCAATTTCTTTTCGGCACAAAACTCGGTAATCAAGTAAAGATCGACTTCGTCATGCACAAAGGCAATTTTTTTATGAGCGGTCATAGGGTGTTTTCCTTTTTTCTCTATTCGTTAATGGATTGAAGATACTATTTTAGTGAATGAACTGCTTAAGCAAGTAAAAATACAAAGGAATACCAAAAGTCACGTTAAACGTAAAGGTGACCCCTAGTGCCACAGGCAAAAGCAAGGACATATTCGCCTTAGGAATCGCAGTACGCATGGCGGCTGGGACTGCGACATAAGAAGCGGAAGCCACCAAGACCATCAAAATCAAGGCATCGCCAATGTGAAGGTTTAACAGTTTAGCAAGGATTAAACCGAAACAGGATCCCACCAAAGGGTAGACCAAGCCAAAGGTAATGAGGAATCCGCTGGATTCCTTGAAGTCTGAAAAACGCTTGGCAGCGATAATGCCCATATCCAACATATAGAAGGACAAGACGCCTTTAAAGATGTCGTCCACAAAGGGTTTAAGTTCTTCAGCCCCTGCTTTCCCGCCTAAAATACCAATCACCAAACTACCGACGAGTAAAATAATCGATCCGTTGAAAAAGGCTTCATGCAAAACGCCCTTAATGTTAATCGGGCGAGGAGGACGCACCACGGCAACATCCGCACCTGCTTCGGCAAGGGCTTCTTTACGCTGGGTTTTAGAAAGTTGATAGAGTAATAAACCTGCAATAATCGCAGGCGATTCCATTAACGCCATACACGCCACCATGTAGCCTGAAAACTCGGTGTGTTGCGTACCTAAGAACGATACAGCGGTTGCAAAAGTGACCGCACTCACCGAACCGTAAGTGGCGGCAATGGCAGATGCATCATGCGTTTGTAATTTTAGACGTAAGACTTTATATAAGCCAAAGGGCGTAAGAAAGGAAAGGGAAATACAAACCACCATCATTACAATCATGTGAGGATCTAGCCCACTTTTAAAAAGGGCTTCTCCGCCATGTATGCCAATATCAAAGAGTAAATAAAGAGACAAAAACTTACTGATTTGCGATGGGATTTCAAGGTTAGAACGGAGTAGAACAGAGGTTAAACCCAGAATAAAGAACATCACGGGCGGATGCAACACATTCTGCAATAGGGATTCTACAAACATGAAGACGACCTCTTATAAAAATGGATTTATAAGCCCGATCGAAAAGAAAGGTGAACGCAAAGCAGGACAAAGTAAAAGATAAAATCGCATCTTTGGAAGGGGGCTTTTTGTATCATACACCCATTTCAAAAACGGACAAGCGTTTTCTTTCGAGACTCAACTTCTAAGAGGAATAGAAAACATCTGACAATTTAAAACTTATGATATAATACACATATTGTCTAACTATTCCGAATTATGCGAGGTACTTTTATGAAACGTCTTTCTTCTTTAATGCTGGCGGTCCTGAGTCTTGTTCTGACCTATTCGACGGTTTCGCCTGCGTTGTATGCCGCAACGCCTCAAGCGGAAGCCTATTATGCTCAAGCCATGCAAGCCTATGAACAAAAAGGCTTCTTACAAGCGGCTAATCTTTTCCAAAAAGCAGCGGAAGCTGACAATAGTTACGTCGATGCATGGTTTAATTTAGGAGCCGTCCAATATCGCCTCAACAAGTTTGAAGACGCTCGTAATGCCTTTCAAAAAGCCTTGTGGCGTTCCCCTAATGACAATGAAATCCGCTACAATTTAGGGGCATCCCTCGCCAAATTGGGACGCAACACCGAAGCCTTAGACCAATTCTATAAAATCCCGTCAACCCATCCCAAATACAATGAAGCCCTGACTCAAATCACATCAATTAAAAACGCAACCGTTGTCAAGCAACCCACGTGGACGAAACCTACGCAAGTCGCCAAAACCACCAAAACCAACGTCAATGCCGTTGCGGTTAGCGGTTCGGGTTTGTATGCCAGAGGACTCGTAGGACCTACAGGCATTGCGGTGGGGCCAAATGGTGAATTGTATGTGGCGAATTACACCAAAAACAATATCGTGAGAATCTTGCCAAACGGAAACCAAAGCACCATTACACAAGGGGGCTTAATCAACGGGCCGATTGGTTTGGTGCGGGATCCTCGTAACGGCAACTTGTATGTCGCCAATTACATTAGTGGAGATGTGGTGAGCATTACCCCAAGTGGGACGGTCAACACCCTAAAAAAGGGTTACGGTAAGCCGTATTACCTGTATTTTGACGCCCTGACGAATCGCTTGTTTGTGTCCGAACAAGAAGGCAATCAGGTTTCGGTGATTAAGCTTTAAGACTCGACAAAAGCTCCCTTTCCAAATTAAAGGGAGCTTTTTGAAGATTATTGCTTGACTCTCGTTTATGCTTGGCTTACTCTTATAAAAGTTAAACAAAGCGTCCATAGCTCAGCGGTAGAGCAGTCCCCTTTTAAGGGAAAGGTCCTGAGTTCGAATCTCAGTGGACGCATAAAAGCCCCACACTTCATGTGTCGGGGTTTTTTTATATCAATTACATCTTAATCATTTTTTTATTTGAAGAAAGCTATGTTTCAGTTAAGCTAGAACTAATTCAATACTCAAACGTCGCATCGTCCCACCCTTTAAAAAGAAGGAAATCGTATGACAAACGCTGAAACCCCCGAACTCAATATCCCTAACTTTAATGAATCTAAGAACGAAGCAACTGAAAATGCTCAACATAATGAAGCCATTGAAGTCGACACAAATGAGCCTACGTATGAAGAACTCAAAGCCTTGAATGAAGAATTGCATCAACAATATATGCGACTCGCCGCCGATTTTGACAACTTCCGTAAGCGTCGCCTCAATGAAATGGAACAAACCCGCAAATACGGCGCTGAACACTTCTTGCGAAACTTCTTGCCTGTGCTAGACAACTTTGAACGGGCCCAAAAATCCATCACCGCTGAAAGTGATTCCGCCACCTTATATAAAACGCTGGAACTCATGCAACAACAGCTCGTCCAAGCCTTAGAAGAAACAGGCTTAAAACGTAGCAACGTCATCGGTAAAACCTTTGATCCTGCCTTGCATGAAGCGGTGAGTCAATTGGTGGTTGAAGGGCAAGCCCCTGACACCATTATCGCCGAACAACAGGCTGGTTACTGCTTGCATGACAAAGTCTTGCGTCATGCCCAAGTGATTGTCGCCAGTGAAGCATCCTAGATGTTCTCTGTGCCTTCGTTCGCCTATAAGTATTATTAACGATTAAAGTGAGCTGTTGCCATGTCGAATCGAGATTACTATGAAATTTTAGGGGTGTCTCGTACAGCCGATGCCAAAGAAATCAAGAAAGCCTTTCGCCAAAAAGCGAAGGAGTTGCATCCTGACACGAGTACGGATCCCGATGCCGAAGCTCATTTCAAGGAACTGGGTGAAGCCTATAGTGTGATTAGTGACGCTGAAAAACGCCGTATTTACGACACTTACGGTAAAGACGGTCTCAATAGTGCAGGCGGTGGCTACGGTGGCGGTGGCTACGCGACTAACTGGGACTTTATGAGCGATTTCGGCGACATTGGCGATATTTTTTCCGCCTTCTTCGGTGGCGGAGGCGGTCGCTCAAGAGGACCGCTTCGTGGGGATGATCGTCGAACCACGCTGGAATTGAGCTTCATGGATGCCGTCTTTGGTTGCGAAAAAAAAATCAATATTACTCGTTTAGATGCTTGCCAAACGTGTAATGGCACAGGGTGTGCTGTCGGAAGTCACCCTGAAGCTTGCGGACATTGTGGGGGGCATGGTCAAGTAAGACAATCGGCTCAAACCATGTTTGGCAATTTCACGCAAGTGGTCACGTGTCCGTCGTGTCATGGGGCAGGAACCATTATTAAAAACCCTTGTAAAGCCTGCCATGGGCAAGGCATTGCTCCGAAAGATGAAATCATTACCCTTACCATTCCTGCTGGGGTGGACACAGGCACTCGCCTGCGAGTGGCTGGTGGTGGCGATGCGGGAGCCAATGGCATCCCTGCGGGGGACTTGTATGTGGTCATTCAAGTGCAAGAAGACGAACATTTCTTACGAGACGCTTACGATGTGTTAATGAAAGTCCCTGTGCATTACACGCAACTGGTTCTAGGGGATCATGTTCGCATTCCCTTATTAAAAGGGCATTATGATCTCAAAATCCCTGCAGGCACTGAAAACGGACACATCATTACCCTTAAAGGCGAAGGCGTGCCTGTTCTGAATCAGTCCCATTTAAGAGGCAACTTGTTGATTCGTCTCGACATTCAAATTCCTCGCAAGGTCCGTGGGGATGAAAAAGCGTTATTGCAACAGTTGCATGATTTGCATAAGCACAACGTCAAGGCGGAAGACATTCGCCATGAAGAGGGGCATGCGTCGTCCTTTTTCAGCAAGATGAAGTCGTTTTTGGCTGGGAAGTAAGCACTATAGAAGGCTATGGAACAAGACCTGTCCCCTCTCCTGATTTTAGGAGAGGGGACAGAACGTCGCTAGACGTTCGAGGGTGAGGTTAAACCTTAGACTCCGCTTGTGGGTTTAACCTCACCCTAACCCCCCCTAAAATTAGGAGGGGGGACAAAACACTATAGAAAGCTCTGCGAAACTCAAAAAACACACCGTCATTGCGAGCGTAGCGTGGCAATCTCCCTCCCACACACGGCTTTCGCAGAGCCTTCTATATTATTATCCACAAGGCGTGATAAACGGCGTCAAATGTAACGGATCCACCGAAACGCCTTGCACAAACGCCCCCCAATGCAAGTGAGGCCCTGCTGCAAAGCCTGTAGATCCCACCTTGCCAATGGCTTGACCTTTCACCACAATATCCCCTTCATTCACCGAAATTTGGCTCATGTGGATGTAAATACTCGTCAAGCCCTGTCCATGATCCAAGCCGACTGTGCCACCATGCAAGCGAAAGGCTCGTGCCAGTTGGACTTTGCCTGATTCAGGGGCTTTGATGAGTTGCCCTTGAGGCGATTTTTGATCGATGCCCTTGTGGATGTTCCCTGTGAAAACGCCGTTCACCACACGTTTGACCCCAAACGGTGAGTTCATACACTGCGGTACAGGGGCGTTAAACTGTAAAGGAAAGTCCCAATAACGCTTGGCGGTTTTTAAGGCTTTCAAGCTTGCAATGGCTTCCATTTCACCTGCTTGAGGGCTTAAGCCTGCCGTCTGCTTAGAAACACGAATGGCTTGAGTTTGAAACGAAGTCGCCATAACCGTAAGGCTGGTCGATGCCAAGACTTTAGCAGAAGCGTCTAACACCTTAAGCGATCGTGAGCCAGCGGAAGAGATGGGATCCACCGCCAAAAGGGCTTGCCAACGTTGCGTTTGATTAACGACAGGCACGGCATACGCCCACAACGATTGATTCCCCCATAGCACTTTAAGCTTGGGAGCCTCTTGCGTGGTGACTTCGTTAGACGTCACCGTTAAAGTCGTAAAATCGCCTTGGGCTAGGGTTTTTTTTTGACATCAAGGCTGGTGCTGGGTGTCGGCACATTCGCCGTTGAAGACGCCACAGGAGGCGTTAATTTCACAAGCATATCAGGCATTAATTTAGGCAAAGGAACCAACGCCGTAAAGATGTATCCATTGGTGGGAGGCTCATGCACAATAGGGGAAAGCTTCACCGATTCAGCCTGCACATGGGGGGTAAGAAAACTTATTGTAAGCATCGCCAAACCTAGCAAACGTGTGAAAGAAGAATGACTCATAATGCAAAACCTCGAAAATAATAAAAGCAAAACACTTTTCCTAATTCTAACACACTCTCAAGCCTTTTGCGGGGATGCTCAAAAGATCATCCCTTTGATGTAGATTCGACTTGCTTCAAAAAAAAGGATGCTCCCTTTTTAATAAAATGGTATACTAGAACGTGAGAGATTCAAAATTGCTCATAAAGCAACTAATAATAGCATCTTTATACTGTAATCTGTAATGATAAACGAGTCCTTAATTGATACCTTAAAATGAAAGCCTGCGTCTTTCGTTTGTTTACAATCCTGTAATGGAGTTATTCCCTTGTCCGAAAATCGTTCAAACCCTTCTGTTTCAAACGCTCAAGCCAAGCGTCGTTCGACCTTGTTGCTCCCTACGCAGGGAGAGCTATTACCTGATTCGCCTTCCCCTGCTCAAGGCATTCAAATGCCTCAAATGCCCAAAAAGCCTGCTGTGCCTGAACTCAGCCCTGAAGAGAAAATGGCTCAACAGCTCAGCAAGCGAGTCGGTCTGCTCGCTGGGCATATGACGCATCAAGCGTCGTTGCACGATCAAGCCGTTTCTAACACCAAAGGCATTTTTAGCGATTTGTTGGATGATTTGAATGTGGTGTGCCAAGCCTTTAAGTCGAACTTTAAAAGTCGAGACATGGAAACGCACCGCATTTATTCAGAAGTCGATCCCGATCGTTCGATTGGCGTGTTGAATGTGATGTGGCACTGCTTGAGCTTTACCAGTCGTGGGAATCACAAACCATTGGCGATTGCTCGTGGGGGTAAGGAGCCTTTATTTACAGGGCGAATTTTAGCGATTCGTGGGGACTTTCACGATCTTGCCCATAGCTATGAAACCTTTGACTTTGCCGATTTGCTTCCTTTTGAGCTGGCGAGTCTCTACATCCCAGCGGATCCTTTAGAAGCGGCGATTATTCGCATTCCTCACTTAGGCGGGGAAGAAGAGTACATCGATCAAGCCTCCGCAGGGCGAGCGTTTTTGATGAAGACGGTGGAGATGGTCTGTTCAGGTGGTTTTTTACACGAACAGTAAAAAAC
>JAJTHC010000064.1 GCA_021299615.1 Vampirovibrionales bacterium | reverse complement strand
TTCAGGGGGGATTTTCAAGGGGGGACGAAGGGGAGGAGAAACGCAATGCGTCCTTCCCCGTCCCCCCTTGAACGGATTTAGAGGTGTCGGAGAACCTTTTTCCGCAAAAAGGTCTCTGACGTCACCAGCTATAAACGTAGTGAGGAATCCACTCCACTCAGATTTTAAATCTTGCGAAGAAGTATTTCTCTAATTTAGCATAGAATTCCTTTTTTAGACGATTTTCTTCCTGATTTTTTGCCATATTTCTAAAAATTTGCTAAACTAATAATATCACTTATGCTATTTCTAAGCCCCATCAAACGAGGTTCCTATGAGTCTAAATATCGAAGAAATGTTGATGCAACTGCGTCAACAGCCTGCCAAAATTCTATTGGTGGACGATGAACATATCGTTACTTCAAGTATTGAAAGTTACCTCATGCTTGAAACGCCACATGATATTGTTAGCCATAACAATCCCCTTGATGCCTTGGCGATTTTAGATACCATTCGTCCTGATGTGGTGATCAGTGATTTTAACATGCCTCAATTGACAGGTATTGAGTTTTTAAAACGAGTAAAAGCACAATTCCCTAATGTGGAAACCATTTTATTGACAGGCTATGCCGACAAAGAAAATGCCATTGCTGCGATTAACGAAGTGGGCATCTATCGTTACCTTGAAAAACCGTGGGACAATGCCCAGCTTCAAGCCACGATTGAACAAGCCCTTGAACGTCAACGCTTGGTAAGGGGGCTTGAAAATACACTTAAAAAGGTGAACAAACTCAATACTACGCTTAAAAATTATAATGTCGTGCTGGAAGAAACGGTCGCTAAACGCACCGAATCTCTTGAAGAAGCCAAAGCTGAACTTGAAGCCATTTTCAATCACAGTGCGGATGCCATTATATTGCTAGACCGTCAAGGTTATGTGGAACTGTATAACCCTGTTTTTGAAGCATGGGTCAAGCAAGCACACGGCGAAAAAGGTTCTGTTTTGAAAGAATCGCAGGTCATACAGTGGGTGGCGAATCTACGTTTGGAAGAGGTCAGGGATGCTTTTGCGAAGGGTGAATCCTATTACTTGGAAACGCGTTTGCAAGGCAATGAAATGCCCATTGAAGCCCTTGGGACTCAATTGCCTCATGCAGATGGGCGGAGTTTGTGGATTTTTAGGGATGTTACCCAGCGTCGTAAATTAGACGAATTGCGTCAAGATTTTGTAGCGACATTGACCCATGATTTACGTACGCCCTTGCAATCGACCTTACAGTTTTACGAGTTTTTCACACAAGGCAAGTTTGGAAAGCCCACACAACAACAAATTGACATGCTTAAAGTCATGAGCGAAAGCCATGAAGATCTTTTAAGCTTGGTGAATACACTTTTGGATGTGTATCGCTACGAATCAGGACGGCAAAGCCTTGTTTTGCAAGAGTTTGACATCTTTCATGTGATTAACCAGGTCGTTGATGCCTTGGCTCCCTTGGCGGAAGAGCGTAAGCACCTGCTTCAACTGCTTCCTTGCGACTGGAGCGACAACCGTGTGATTTTTGGCGACGTGCTAGAAATCAAGCGTGTGATGACTAACTTAATTGGCAATGCGTTGAAACACACGCCAGAAGGGACTCATGTGGAAGTTTCGGCTAAAGTTCAGCGTCCAGGAATGCGTCCTTGGCGTGGTTTCCATGAAGAGGATCTTAGTCCCCCCGACGCATGGTTGGGTTGGTTAAGCCTTGAAATTAAGGACAATGGTCAAGGTATTCCCGAAGAAGATCAAGCTCATTTGTTCCAACGTTTTTCACAAGGTACGAGTCGTAAACGTAATAGTGGAAGTGGTTTAGGCTTGTACTTGGCTCAACAAATCATGCACCAGCATGGAGGAGTCATTACGCTAGAAAGTCATGAGCAGAAGGGTTCGGTCTTTACCCTGTGGATCCCGATTTTTGAGCGAGAAGGCTTTAAGCATGATACTTTAGAAGCGTCTCAGCAAAGGCATCGTCGTGCGGTTAAAACTGGGGATTAAGTATTAGTATTGTACGAACGTTTTCAAGTAGGAGCTTATTCTATAGTACGCCCTTCTTTAATACCCGTGTTAATCCAGTGGTCATAAGCATCAAATCCACCTTTGTCAGCGGCTGCTTTTAAATCAGGATACTTCGCTAAATAAGCGTCTTTATCAAACTTAGGAAGTTTTCGACCTTCGGCTTTGCCTGAACTATTCCAGTGATCAAACGCCGTGATTTTCCCTTTCTCTACTGCGGCTTTGACATCAGGGTTTTGAGCCAAATAGGTTTTAACATCAAAAGACTTATTAGGATTACGCCCTTCTTTTTTACCAGATGTTTCAAAAATGTTCTTTCATTTTAGCAGGGTCGTTCCCATAAACCGCCACGACATCGGGGTTGTTTTGTGCGTAATACGCTGCATCAAAATCAGAAGACGCATTCAACTCCAGTTGTGGAATAATGGAAGGTGCTTTTAGAATCGGAGCAGGGGCTGGTATTTCTGGTGCTGGTGGAGCTGACTTTTGTATTGTTTCAAGTGGAGTCGTTTTTAAGCCACTCTGATAAGCTTCTATGACATTTAACCTTGATTGTAAGGCTAAAAAAGTCGGGCTTTCTTTATCTAAATCAATCATTAAGCCTTTCAAGCCTTCAATAAGTTTTGCATTTCCTTGTAATGCTTGTTCTTTAAGCATAGAATCTGCATTATTTGGGTCTAGGACTTTAAGCCTAGAAATAATACTTTGAGCTTGTGGGCTTTCAGGATCAAACCCTTTGAGTTGTTCTTCCAACTGATCAATTAAATCGGTATTCGTTGAAGGGACTGTCCCTGAACTTTGAATGCTAGAGGAATCCTCTACAATAGGTAATTCAAGCAATTCAGGCGTTGGATTATTAGCAATTTGGAATGAACCTGTTCCTTCTTGAGCTTTTTTTTCTGCAATCGCCTAAAATAAGGCTACAATCCCTTCATAACCTGATGAAGCGTACCGTAAAAAAAAGGCGTGTTCTTGAGGAACACGCCGTACATATATTGTGATATATGTTGAGAGAGAGAAGGAATCAATAGGTATGAATACCTACACTTTTTGTGCTGGTGCTGGGGTTCCTTGTGCAGGAAGGCTTACCCCCATTTGTGCCATAATCGCTTGAGCTTCAGGATCATTAGCAAGTTGCTTCATCATGGCATCACGCTCTTGAGGCGTTAAACTGGCGACCATGGCTTGGGCTTGCTTCATCACTTCAGGGTTTTGCTGAGCCAACTTCAACGCTTGAGCAGGATCAGTAGGCTGAGCGGTTGGACTGGTAGGGGGAGTGCTTCCACCTTGTCCGCCTGTTGGGGAAACGCCTTGCCCTGAAGACATGGCTTCAAATTCTTTTACGGCTCCTGCAATTTCAGGATCGCTTTGTAAAAGCTTGGTCAAGTCAGCATCCGACACCTGAGACGCCTGTTGAGCCGTCTGCGGATTCATTTGCAAAATCTGACGTAACGCCGCAACATCGGCAGGGGTTACAGGGGCTTGTTGAGCCTGCTGTTGAAGACTGGCTTGGGTCGGCACACCCTGTGGAGCAGGTGCTACGCCTGAAGGACTTGGGCTAGACGATAGGCTGGCATTTGGCGTGGAAGTCGAAGGCAAGGGCTGATAGTAAGGCATACCTTCACCAGGTAAAGGTGCGTTGTTTATGGCACCAGAACCACCTTGCCCGTAATAAGCGGCAGCATTAGGATTGTAATTGGCTTCGATGGGGAGGGGACCTCCTGCGGTTTGAGTCGGGGCAGTGGAATTCACTGCTGTTGCTTGCGAATAGTAACCTTGTTCTGGGTTTCCTGCAAGATTGGCTGCAGGGTAAGCGGTCTGTGTGGGTGATGACACTGAAGCAGAATTGCTTAGTGAATTACCATTGATTGGTGTGGTCATGTTAATTGAGTTTCCTAGTGTTTCGTATTGGGCTTCTTCTTGTAAGTATTCGGCTTTTTTCTGCTCAAAGACTTGGGCGGCATCGCTCATCGCTTGGTAAGCGTTTTGCGTTCTTTCGTACTCATCTAAGAGCATTTCTTCTTTCATCACACGCTCTTTTTCAACTAAAAGCTGTTGACGTTGAGCAATCACGGGATTAACGGGCGTTGAGATATTCGAAGCAGACATTTTTTCTTCCTTAAACAGTTTAGTCACATAATAAATAAGTCATTCTTGCGTTTTTCACGCATCTCTTATCAGCTTAAACACCTAGAAAAAAAAACTTGTGCTAGTGTTTTGAATCTTTTTTTCAAATTGGTGTAAAAACATTTTGAAGACCTAAAAGCATTAAACACCAAAGCGAAAAGAATCTGCCCTTTTGTGTTTTATGTTACAATGTGTAAATTTTTACGTCTATTGAATAGTAAGAAAGCACACGAATGGCGTACAATCGTGTGCTTTCTTTGG
>JAJTHC010000271.1 GCA_021299615.1 Vampirovibrionales bacterium | reverse complement strand
ATAATAAAACTGGGAATGATTATGAAACTGATACTCATACCAAAGATAAAACATATTATTGGTGGGGAAGAGCAAATCTAGTATTTCCTGATTCGCCAAGAAAAGAAGAAAAACGCTTAAAGTACCATACTTTTTTTAGATTTTTTTCAAGAACTCCCTATGAAATAACAGAACGCGAAGAGCGTGGTCAACATGACTTTTTTAGCGCGATAATTAGGCGAATCAATGCAATACACTCGGGTTTTTACGAAAGAATAGAGAAAGATCTGGTGCCAAGTGAACCCCTGATGGAAGCATGGAATTCGTCAAAAGATCGTATTATCGAAGACATTATCAGAGATGCCTTAAACACTGCCTCGACACAAGTACCAGTCAAATCAACCCCCAAACCTATCATTAAAAAAAAACTGCACTAGCATATTTAGAACAACAGTGTAACAAAGAAGCCTAAGCCCCCTACATCGGACGCTTCAACACAGCCCCTTTGTAAGGCAAAAACGGGCTTTGGTAACCAATGTTTTCAGGAGGCAGATCCACCAGCGGGATGCGGTTGAGCTTGTCAAACGGCTCATGCGGATTCATCACCCACGCCTGCACTCGTTGAGCCAAGGCTTCCGCCGACAAGGGATACACCGTTGGGTAAGGCGAAGCGGGGGGGGCTTTTTTTGTTTCGTCGTCTAAGGGATTGTCATCCCGTACCGTCAAATCAGGCGGAGACGGTAACCCCGACAAATCATTAGACGACTTTGGGGAAACAGGTGCTACGGTATTTAACGGTGAATCAGGCATAAGAACACGTCAACCTTTCCGTTAAACGGCTTTTTTTTGTGCTTGAGGTTGTTGTGTCAAGGCATACATCAACGCCGCTTCTTGAGGCGTCAACTGCTTCGGAACGCTTGGAGCTTGCGAAGGCGTCGGGTTTTTCGCCTGTTGAGCCAAGGCGTACAACAAGGCGGCTTCCTTGGGGTCAATGTCTCGTACCTTTTTTGTGCCAGCCAAACGGTAGGCTTCTTCAATTTGGGCAGGCGTCAAGGTGATTTTCTCCTTCTTGGACGCTTCAGGATACTTGGCAATTAAGGCAATGTCTTCTTTTTTGACTTCGCTAAACTCACGATCTTTAATCTTACGAAGCGCCGCCATCGCTTTTTCACGCTCTTCGTATTCCACCAAATACGTCGGTTTGCCGACGGTTTTGTCTTGCAGATCTTCCGCTCCTTTACGGAGTTTCCCCTGCACAAATAACAGGTTCCCCAGCGTAATGATGGCTCCTGCCCCTGTCAACCAGTGGAAACCTGCCACCGCAAAAGGAAACTTAAGGCTCGTTAAGTAATGCCCACCCATAATCTTGCCTAAGCGGTTGCCACGATTTAAGAACATGATCAATTGATGTGCCCCGACCATCGGTAAAGCAATGCCTAAAGCGGATCTAAAACCTGCTTTGAGTTGCTCACCCAAGACAAAGGGCTTTTCTGTGGAATCTTTGGCTCCAGCGGTTTGAGCCGTTTGAGCTTGAGTCGTTTTTGCCTTTTTAGCCTCTTTCGTTTGAGGCGTGCCTTGAGCGTTGACTTGAACCGTCGCTTGCGAAGCAGGTGTTGCTTTCGCTTTAGATGGCTTGCCTGCTGCCATAAACGCCGCCCAACCCGTACTAAAAGCCGTTACAGCCCCTAAGAAGAAGCCTAGGTATTTGACATTGCCTAAACTTTTCAAGGTGCTAACGAGCGGATTTTTGACGCCTTTGCTAATATCAGACATCGCCATCGCCTTGTTTTTCAAGACTTCTTCAGGTGTTTCATGCAAGGCGAACTTGGCGAGATCAATCACCCCACGCCACGCAGATGCCACACCACGCCCTAAGCCTTTGACGCCCCACGCATCAGAAAGTTCTTTCTGGTGGTGAATAAATTGTTCGTGTTCGGAGATATTTTGCATCAAACGTTGTACTGAACGAGGCAAGACATCGTGCATTGTCTTAAAGGCTTTCATACTTTTTTGAGCATGATCGCTAAAGTCCCCGTTGAGCTTAAAGAAGTCATCCACCGTCATGGTCTTCTTCAACGGATCCAACGCTTCCATGTGTTTGGCAACCGCTTCTTTGCCTAACAAACCTTCCCAATGGGCTTGTTTGCTTTTGATTTCTTGCAAGGCTTTGCTTCTCAATTCCACCAAATCCGCTTCAGACGTCGACATTTTAGAAAAATGGCGACTAAACGGCAGAATCAAGTTTTTGTCGCCCACCATTTTCAAGCGTGAAATGGACGCTTGCATATCCTTCACTTGAAGAAGCTGGGGATTATGTTCTAGGGCTTTAATCTCTTCTGCCGTCATGGCTTTAGCCGTGGCGATATTCACATGTTCAGGATCCCAAAAGGCACGTTTGCCGTTTTTGTAAAGCATGCCGTGCATCTGTTCCAAATACGCACGCTTGACGCTCGGAGGGTTGACGTCGTTCACATACGCAATGACCGCTTTTTGAAGTTGCTTAACAGCCTCTGAATCACCAGAAGCTCCTTCTAAAATGACCTTCATTTGATGCGGACGTTCTTTGATAAAGTCGTCAAACTGCGTGTGGTAGAGAGGCGTCTTATTCCCTTGAAACAAGCCCAAGCCTTCCAGTTTACGGAACTTTTCCATGGCTTCAGGCGTGCCAGATGCTTGAGCTTTCGCCAACGCTTCATCGAAGACGGCTTTAAAATGGTGGTGCAAGTTTTGATCTAACGCCTTTTTGCCTTTGCCTTCGTTTAAAAAGGCCTTGGCATCCACTTCAAAAAACGGATTCATCAATGAACTGCTAACATGTTTCTGCTGTTCAGGCGTCAATAATTTGTCAAAACGCTCGTAGTAATCGTGATTCGTGGTGGCGTCTTTCAGACTTTTATGCAAGTCGTTGTATTGCGCAATATAACGTTCCACCAAGGAATCGCTCGCAGGCGTAATACCTTTTTTAAACTTATTCGCCGTGGCATTGACGGCATGTTCGTGGTTTTCAAGCCAATAACGGTTGTATTCATCCGCAGGCAAGTCGCCGAGGTAGGCACGCAGCCACGTGGGTAAGTTTTTCAGACTGCCTTGTTCAGGCGTTAAACTGTCTATCGTTCTGGCGAAACGTCCGACGTGGCTATTGTAAGCGTCTTTTTTATTCAGCGGGTTAATGGTGCCAAGCGTAGGATCCAAGCCTGCTAAGCGATTGCCGATATTCGTAAACGCCAATAGGGAAACGAGTCCTAAGCCAACGGCAGCTCCTTTTTCTGGGTAAGTCAAGCGTTCAGACGATTCTTGATCCATAAATTGCATGGTCAATGCAAAGTCAAAGAACTTTTTGGCAATTGAATCGCTTTGTTCTTTCACATTTTCGAGCTGTTGTTCCACTTGGGCTTGTGCCACATTCTGCACAGCTTGCAAGTGATTTGGACTTATCGGATATTGCGGACTGCTTGATGAACTGGTGTTGATCGTTCCCATAAGAAAAACCTTTATGCGTTAGCATGCCTCCACTAAAGCTATCACGTGGTGGCTATATACAAGCATAAACACAGATTAGGTTTCATTTGTTGCTAGATATAGTGTTTTAAGAATT
>JAJTHC010000176.1 GCA_021299615.1 Vampirovibrionales bacterium | reverse complement strand
TTAAACGATTAAATAGCGTC
Organism: Vampirovibrionales bacterium; assembly: GCA_021299615.1. Taxonomy (GTDB): domain Bacteria; phylum Cyanobacteriota; class Vampirovibrionia; order Vampirovibrionales; family JAJTHC01; genus JAJTHC01. The sequence continues at coordinate 6,849 of JAJTHC010000176.1, read as the reverse complement.
TGGCGTCTTCGTTGTCGCTACGATTCTCGATGTGCTTATGTACGTCTCTGTACACCTCGCCCATCTGCGAGTCTAGGCTCCTAGAATCCACCTATACGCTATTCAATCGTTTAAATGGTATAAGAAGGGGATTAATCCTTTCTACATTATCTTGCACTGTACCCCACACAAGCTTTTCACCATTATGAAACAATGCCCCATTGCGTTGCTGGGAGACGGATTGGGATGATAACGGGGACATAGCATTAAAAGGTGTTAAAAATTGCATCATTAGATCTACTTTCTTTAGAGTTATGGGAGCTTCTATCTATTAAGTTTTCAAACTGGCTAACGCCTCTAAGGCTCGTTTACGCCCAAACGGATGTTCCACCTGCGGAAACGGATAAGTTTCCCCCAAGACCACGCCATAATACTTCAACTCATGCTCGCCTAATTCCCAAGGGGCATGCAAATGTTCAGTGGGAACCTTTGCCAGTTCAGGCACCCACTGACGAATATAAGCCCCCTCACAATCAAACTTTTGCGATTGCATGATCGGGTTAAAGACCCGAAAATAAGGGGATGCATCCGCACCGCAACCGCTAATCCACTGCCAGCCCATGGCGTTACTCGCCACATCGGCATCAATCAGGGTATCCCAAAACCACGATTCCCCTGCCTGCCACGGTTGCAAAAAGTGCTTCACCAGCAAGCTTCCCACCACCATGCGAACACGATTGTGCATCCAGCCACGACTCCACAATTCTCGCATACCCGCATCCACCAAGGGGTAGCCTGTTTGTCCGCTTTGCCAAGCCGTCAACAAAGCATCATCGGCTTGCCAAGGAAAGGCTTCAAACGACGCTTTCAAAGGTTTGGAAGGCATTTGCGGATGGAAATACAAAAGATGATGTGCAAACTCTCGCCAACCGAGTTCAGACAAAAACGTCTCAATCGACGCATTTGCCGATGCCCCCAAGTTCGACTGCTTTAATTCTAAAGCCTGCTTAAAAATATCGGTGACGCTCATGACGCCAAAATGCAGGTAAGGCGACAAACGAGACGTTCCTTCCACCGCAGGGAGGTTGCGGTCGTCCTTATAGTTTGAAATCGCCTGATGCAAGAAGCGATCGAGCAAAACTTGACCGCCTGCTTCACTCAAGTTCCATTCGGCTTGCATGTCGGTGTGCCATGCGATTTTAGGCATCAGCTCGATCGTGTCAACCGATGTAGTAGGCAACGGCGTTTGGAGTGGTGGCATATGCCGAGGAAGCTCCAACACAGGACGCAAGTTCTCTTGAAAGCCCTTGACTTGTGCCTTCCAATACGGTGTAAACACGAGGTAAGGCGTGCCGTCGGCTTTGCACCCAGCACTGGCAGCTTGAAGCAAACTGGCGTTATAGCATTTGAGTTCAACACCTCGTGAGGCGAGGGCGTCTTTAAGCTTGGCTTCCAAGAGGCGTTCACCCTGTTCCCAGCGTTTTTCGGTGTAAACGACGCTTGCCCCTGTGGCTTCCACCAAGCGAAGCAAGCTGGCAAGTACATTATCCGTTTTTTCCACATAGAGCGACTGATTTTCAAAGGTGCTTTCAATACGTTTGGACAAACTGTTGAGGGCTTGATGCAACGCCCAGCGACTGGCTCCCCCTCGTGGGCGTGCGTAGGTAGGAACGTCACTATACAAGTAAGCCGCTTGGACGGCATCGGCTTGTTCGCAGGCGAAGTAGAGCGGTGGATTGTCTTTGAGTCTGAGGTTTTGGCGGAACCAAACAAGTGCGATAGTCATTTCACAAGTTTAAAAGAGATTTTCTAAAAAAGCAATGACTGGTTTTGTCCCCCCTCCTAAAATTAGGAGAGGGGGCAGGAAGATTTTTTAAAGTGTTATAACGAAAAAGGGCAGGTTCCGAAAAACCTGCCCTAAATGATTTAAAATAAACGTGATTACTTACGGATGTTCAAGCTGTCGATCAAGGTTTTGTATTGCTCTGCAGTATGTTCAGCAGCAAAGTACTTCAATAAACGACGACGCTTACCTACCAACATCAACAAACCACGACGGGTGGCATAATCTTTGTGATTTTCTTTCAAATGAGCCGTCAAGTTACGGATGCGTTCGCTCAACACAGCGATCTGTACTTGGGTGGATCCCGTGTTTTTTTCGTCTTGACCAAATTCAATGGTCAATTCTTTTTTACGTTCTAAAGTAATGGACATAAGGGTTTCCTTTTTTTCTGTGGATTCCCCCACAAGACACGCTCAAAACCCAGTATTGACTAGCACAACCGTAAGGGAATTAACGCTTCAAGGGGGCAATGTTCCAATGGAATCAGAAGCTAGTTTACTTACTATGCCTGAAACAAAGTTAAAACGCAAGGCGTTAAAATACAAGAGACTGTTCATTTTTAAAGATGAAACGAACCTTATAATCGAGTTTCATTGTTCTGTACAGAAGACTTGAAAAGACGCCTTCTTTAGCAAAAAAATAATAAAATGTATCTAAAATAGATTATTTCTTATCTGGCTTAGGCAAAACGTATCGCTTAGGCGAAACGGCATCCCAAATATCTGGATGCACAAATTTTTCAAACATCACACGTGCACTGGTTAAGACTGTAGCAATACTTCTCTCTTTGATTGTTTGTGAGCAAGGATTTCCTGATTTTGGTTTAGACCTTTTTAATGTAAGACTCTTATCTCTTGAATCATAAAATACATGAAATTCATCTTCGAACTCTTTACTTTGTGCGGAACGAACCATTGCTTCCAAGAGATGTTCTTCCTGTTCGGTTTCAGCAAAATGATATTTTATAGAACTAATATAGCTGAATTTAGAGTTTTCTGTACAGTAGGCTAGACTAGGAGCCTAGATTATTTTGTGGGGGCGTGTAGACAGACCTACATAACAGAACAAAATAATCGTAGCGACAACGTATAGACACTGTACAGAAAATTATCAATTCGGCTATAGCTAGACGTTCATATATTGGATCGACAAATTTTTTACCGTCGAAATGTAACGAACCTGTTCGTGATTGAGACGCTAGAGAGGGCGGAGTACCTGTAGGAGAGAGTTTCATCAATTATATCCTTAGAATTAAGTATACATTCTTATAGATTCTTATTATATAGTACTACTACATTTCAGGTAGTCAATATCTTTACAATGCCAATCGATCCACGAGCGAGAAAATCTTAATGCAGGCGTTAGTTTTTTAACGTCCTTCAGTCGTTTTTCTGTTATAATAGATTAAACAGAAATCAAAAAAGGACACCCCACCCATGAGCTTCCCCTTTAAAAAAATGCACGGCCTAGGCAACGACTTTATTATGATGAAAGCCAGCGATCTGCCAACGCTCGACATCATGGCGTTGCAAGCACTCGCCAAGCGAGTGTGTGACAGGCATTTTGGCGTGGGAGCCGACGGTCTCATCGTGGCGGCGCCGCCAAGTGATGAATCGTTGTTTGATTTGAAGTTTATCTATATCAATAGCGACGGCTCGCTCGCCGAAATGTGCGGCAACGGCATTCGATGCTTTGCCCGTTATGTCATTGATGAAGGCTTGTGGAATGCCAATAGCTTCCGAGCCGAAACCTTAGCAGGCTTAATTCAACCCACCTTGCATGAAGACGGCACGGTAACGGTGAACATGGGCGTGCCAATTGTAGAAGCATCCAGCGTGCCGTTTATTCCACAAACGCCTTATGAAGCAGGCAAAGAAGCTTCTACCCTTAACCATGACGGCGATGCCTTGAGCGTTTGGCCCGTGAGCATGGGCAATCCGCATGCGATTTTGTTCTTGGAAGATGCCCACAATCAGCATTTAAACCCAGCGGTGGATGGTCACTGGATTGAAACGCATCACCAATTTCCCGCCAAAACCAACGTCGAATTTGTGACACGTCAAAACGCCCAAACCTACCAAGTGACCGTGTGGGAACGAGGCTGTGGATTCACCCTCGCTTGTGGAACTGGGGCTTGTGCCACAGCGGTTGCCGCCATTTCTAGCGGACGTGCCAAGGCATCCAACCCTGTAGAAGTCCAATTACCTGGAGGCTCCCTCTTTATTGAGTGGTCGGGCAATTATGAAACCCCTGTTTACATGACAGGCCCTGCCACGTACGTTTGTGACGGCGTCTTTTCGTCCGATTTCGCCGATGCCTTGATGCCCCTTGATGCGGAGGTCAGTCATGCGTAAGTCCTTGTTACAAGCGTCTTTAGCTATCTTTGTATTATCGTTACTGTTAAGTGTCGTGCCATCTAGCCAAGCGTCGCCTTCTACCTGCACACGCTTACCTGAAGCCGTCCTTTTTTACCTAAAAAGCTTAGATCCTAACCTAAAAGTGCGTGAAGATTGCCTTGCCGTTTTAAGCCAAAAACGAAGCTACTTGCCTGTTTTACCTCAAGGACATGACACACCGAACGAGCCGACGAAAGTACTGGCTCAATTTCCGCTTAAAAGCAATTCGCCTGATTGGGTGCAGTTTGACAACGGTTTTTATCTCTTGCGTTTGATTGAAACGGAAAACGGTAAAATCACCTTTTCTCGAACCGAAACAATTCCCACCGCTTTAAAAACAGGCTTATTACCCCAAAACTTTATGATGCCTGCGGGTTTTTCAATCCCTGCGGAACTGCGGATTATTGTGGGGGATTTACCCTATGAAACGCCCCTAGCTCAAGCCAAAGCAAGCCCTGAACAAGCGAGTCCCTCTCAAGATTCAAAAACACTTAGCCCTTTAGACAAGGTTTCTCAAGGCTTGAGTGCGTCCAACACGATTGTGGATCCTATTCTATTCACGGCGTCCTTAAAAGACAGTCGCTTCACGGCGTGGGACGCCATTAGCTGGAAGTCCAAATGGTCACTACCTTTAAATTGTCTAGCCACTACATCTAGCACCACGCAATTGGGTGAATATCTCTATGTCAATTGCCTAAATGCACCTAAAGTCAATGTCATTGACGTTAAAGGTCAACAACGTTTGAGCGAACTGGAATTGTCTGATGTTGCTCAACAGCTGATTCAGCACCCCTATTACCCCATTGTTTTAGCGACGCATCGTTATGCGGCCAAAATTACGTTTTTAGATAGTCCGCATCACCTCATTAAAAGTGTTTTGATCTTGCCTTTTGCCTTGCAAGAAGTGGCGATGCACCCTCGTCTGCCTTTGGCATATGGGGTAAATACGGTAGGGAACCGTATTTTAGAAATTGACGTACAACAAATGAAAGTCTTGCGTCAGTTTGACTTAAAAGTGCCGTCTCATAAAATCCATGCCGTGTGGATCGATGAAAATCGTGGTCGTTTTGGCACCTTTTGGATGGCAAGCCGTGATGCCCAAGAAGTTTACGCCGTTGACTTATTTACAGGTACTAAGATTCACACCCTAAAATTGACTTCGCCACTTTCTCACATTGCGTTTATTAAAGATGAAAAAGGCATCCTAACCCCTTTATTTGTTAGTCAAGGAGAGACCACCACCACGCAAAGCCTCTACTGGGACAATCTCACGCCAAAACTAGGGGACGCTCACCCTATTCAAGGTGTGGACGATAAACACTATTGGATGAGTTTTCAAATAAGCACCCATGCCCATGAACTCATCGGTGTGGATGCCATTGGTGAAAATGTTTATTTGCTTGAATGGAACCCCAGCACACAAACGTTAAGTTCAAAACGTTTGGTTATTAAGAATATGAAATCTTCGGTGCTTACCTTAGTGGAATCCCTAACGCCTGAAACTGTTGCCTTAATTAAAAAGAAAACAGAAGCCTTGGCACCTAATGAAACGGAAACGGAGATTCTAACAAGCTTACGTTCCCAGCCGTTGCGTCAAAACGGATTTTCACGCCTAGGGGGAGCGTTGCGGTTTGCACCCCGTGACCTATAGAAAATCCATAGCCCATGGGGATGTCTAGATGTTGGCATAGCCATGCCAACTGCTTGCCTAGCGGACGAATCGCCTCTTCGTCAATTTTTGAAAAATCAGCGAACAGTAAGCCTTTGGCTCCTTCAAAAACGCCTGCTTGTAACAGTTGCGTAAATTGCCTGTCCAACGTGTAATAACGCTCTTTCCAGTCTTCAATGAAGACAACGGCTCCGTTGAAATCTGGTTGCCACGGCGTTCCGCATAGGGCAGCCAACAGACTCAAATTACCGCCACGACTCACGCCTTCCGAAACGCCTGTATGCAAGCATTCATAGGTATCTTGGTTGTGGACGTTCACAGGGAAATCACTAAACGTTTCTGCCTCTAAAAAGCGGAGCCATTCACGACGGGTAAAATCCTGCGAATCATCCAACAAATTAGAGGTCAACATCGGGCTATAATAGGTTACCCAGCCCAATTCTTGAAAAAAAGCGGTATGCAACATCGTAATATCACTAAAGCCCATGAGCAATTTACAGGGCAGATTCTCGTCTTTCCAGCGTTTCCACGGCAAAAAAGGCAGTAGTCGCCCTGATCCGTAACCCCCTCTCGCACATAAAACGGCGTCAATACAGGGATCTTCAAGGGCATGGATGAGATCCGCCAAGCGTTCGTGGTCGGTGCCTGCCATGTAGCCAAACTGCTCGTGGGCATGAGGCATCGCTTTGACGAGGTATCCGCATGATTCTAACCATGCGATGCCTTTAGTCAAGTCGGCTTGCGAACTTGGGGCAGCAGGCGAAATAATTGCAATCGTATCGCCTTTTTTGAGGGCTTTGGGCTTTTTTATCATAACGAAAGATCTTCTTTTTTCTTTAGCTCTCAAAACTAAATATTTAGTTTGTTTAGTTTATGTAGCTTTTAATCTTTATTTGTCAAAAAATAAATGTTTAGTTTGTTTATCTTCTTTAGCTTTAGATCTTTATTTTTAAAAACTAAAT
>JAJTHC010000180.1 GCA_021299615.1 Vampirovibrionales bacterium | reverse complement strand
CTATACGCAAGCGTTCTTCAAGCGTGTAAGCATTGCGACCCTTGGCTTTCTGCACCAAACGATAGTAAACTTGGGCATTTTCCAGCCACGTTTTTTTGACATCCACATCAATGGCATCGCCAGCTTCGCCTGTTAAGGGGTTCACATCAGGCGTAAAGGTGTTTTCAAAGGGTTTCGCCTGCATGAAATGACGCATACTATACAAGGTCATCAAAATATCGCCCTTGACTTGCAAATCATCTAGCGTGCTGGGCGTGACTTGGCTGGTATTCAACTGATCCAAGCCTTTTTTGAGCAAGTTTAGCTTCTTGCGTAATGGTTTACGCAAGGTTTGACGAGCCTCTTCCCACAACTGCCCTTGCTTCCACGACGCATAATACAGGCTCACCGCCACTAAAGTAGACCCGACAAGCTCACCTTGCCCTGTGACATCCACGCCATGAAAGCCTGTTAAGACACCATGTGTATCCCGAAACAGCACCCCCTGCGAATGCGTCTTCCATTGCTCTAAGATCGATTGAGCCTCTTCAAAAGACGTCGCCCTTTCAAGCAACGGCATCGCCAAATGTTTCGCGATACCCCATCCCACGGTTTTAATGGCGTCAAACGCCTGTTCCGCCGAATAGGGGGCATCGAGGTGTTGCCATAATTCCGCTAGATTGAGGGACGTCCACGGGGTTTTGCCTTGTGGACGAGGCGGAGGCGTGTAGGGGGTTCCCACATGCAGGGGGCGAAACTGGCTTTGCTCTTCACTCACCACATTGAGTAGGTTCAAGATTTTTTGCGAACCATCTTCCAGCAAAAGTAGGTTGCTATATTTACCGATCATTTCCACTACCAAGGTAACCGAGGCTCTAAAACCCAGTTCGGTGCTGTAATTAAAGCCCAGCGTGAAGGCAGGTTCACCTGCCACGCTTTGGGCGACATCCAAACGGCTACCTTGCAAGTATTTTCGCAAGCTCATCAAGATCGGGCTTTGATGCGTGGCGGTGGGAAACATCGCTTTGACTTCGTCGTGCGTAAGCATGGCGAAAAAGGGGTTTTGCTTGTTGAGATGCACATACAAAAAGCATCGTTCCAGTTCAGGGAGCTTTTCAGGGTTGGGCTTCCACAGATGAAAGGAAAAATCGGTGGGGCTGTATTGGTTAATTTTTTGAACTTTCGCCCCTTGAAACAGGCGGTGCAATTCTTGCACGGCGTGTTGCGTGCTAAGGGCATCGAGCCGTTGGGCGTTGGAAGAAAGGGGGTGTTGAGGGTTCATCATAGGGGTAGCATAGCAGAAAAAAAGACGTCGTGAAAGCTTAAAGCTTTCTTAAATTGTGGATAGTAAGGGCAACTTTAAGAGATTGATTGTTTTTATTGGAATAAGAAAGTATTTTACAAGTCCGTCCTTTACACAACACAAGAGGTTTAGCTTATGATCGCCCGTTCTACATTTTCTTCCGAAAGATCCGAAAGAATTAATTCAACCTTTGAAACCCCTCTTCCGAATCGAGCTAGTTCAGAAACTCAAAAATCTCCATGGTTTTCTGGAACAGGTCGCCATACAGAAATCGATCGCTTCACCCCTTCTGAAGGTTCACCGATAAATGCGTGGAGTCAGCCATCACAACGAAATAGAGATGTAAACAACGAACCTGAAGAAAATGAACAGCCAAAACCAATAGACAATTCTAATGGTGATTGGACTGGAGGAGAAACAATATCTGGAAGTGAAGTCAGACGAGTTTCTGAACTCACCCCGCCAAGCAATACATCTGAACCATTACCTTCTTCTGAGAAAGGAAATACACTGGAGGAAAATACACCAAGCACTCCTCCGAAACCAAGTTCTGTAAATCAAACGGAAAAACCGAATACAACAGGAAAAGTACCCACAAAAAAAGTTGGAGGACAAACAGGTATGGCGTCTTGGTATGGTCCAGGTTTTCATGGTAAAAGAACAGCCAATGGTGAAACGTTTAATCAAAATTCCATGACAGCTGCTCACCCTAGCTTGCCTTTCGGTACGAAGGTCACCGTTACGAATACTAAAACAGGTCAATCAGCCGTCGTTAGAATTAACGATCGGGGGCCTTTTTCTGGAGGACGCATTATCGACCTTTCAGCGGCAGCTGCTCAAGCAGTTGGGATCAAACAATCAGGAGTCGGGCAAGTTAAATTATCCTAATTCCACAAGAAGACTTGCCTTTATCGATCACTTCTTTTAAGATAAGCCTATGCTTCAATCGACGACCCTTCCCCCCCAACGACGCTTAAGCAGTCGGCTTTACCTCACCATTCTAGGATGCGTCCCCTTTTCGTCGATCCTGTTGAAGTGGTCTCGTAAATTACGACACCGTTTGTTTCCGTATAAAGAAGTGGTCGAAAAAGGCAAGTACACCTTGCGAACAGGGACTTGTAATCAATGCGGAGAATGTTGCAAGAACTTGTTTTTGACTTACGGCAAGCAGGTGATTCAGTCAGTGGAAGACTTTAAAGCCCTACAAGCCTTGCACCCCGACGAATATCGCTTTTTTGAAGCCCAATACGAAACCGAAACAGGGGTGGTTTTTAAATGTCATAATTTGGGGGAAGACAACTTGTGTATGGATTATGAGGCTCGTCCGATTTTTTGTCGAAGCTATCCCAACGAAGCTGGCATCCTAATGGGAGCCAAGCTCCCGAAGGATTGTAGCTTTACCTTCACGCCCTTGGTGCCTTTTGAAGCCGTGCTTGAAAAAACCTTATAGCCGAGTTGAGAGCTTTCTATAGAAAGCCCTGAAAAATTGAAATACCACATGTATTTTATGTTTTTGATAAACTAAAGCAAGTCAGCTTACAGAATAAATGGAAACACAAATGGCACTCCACACAGAAAAAGCCGATGTCTTGGTCATCGGAGCAGGTCACGCAGGCATTGAAGCCGCCGTTGCTTCGGCTCGCTTGGGCTGTAAAACCATTCTACTCAGCATGAATCTCGACACCATTGGGCAAATGAGCTGTAACCCTTCAGTCGGAGGACCCGCCAAAAGCCAGCTCGTCAAAGAAATCGATGCCCTTGGTGGCGTCATGGGCTTGTGTGCCGATGCCACTTACATCCAATTGCGGATGCTCAACATGTCCAAAGGCCCTGCGGTAAGAGCCTTACGCTCTCAAAGCGACAAAGCCAAGTATCGGGATTATGCCCGTGCATTGGTGGAAGCGGAGCCTAACTTGAAATTACGCCAAAGTACCGTGCAACGTGTCGTGGTGGATGCTCATCAAAAGGTGCTAGGCGTGGAAGACAATCTCGGTATTTTCTATGAAGCTCCTTCGGTCGTGGTGACGACAGGCACGTTTTTAAACGGCAAAATATGGATCGGTGAAAACTCATACGGAGGCGGACGGCCTGGAGATCCTGCGGCGAAAGGTTTGACCGCATCCTTGCTAGAACTCGGGCTTGAAACAGGTCGCCTCAAGACAGGCACGCCCCCTCGCTTAGACGGTCGTAGCATCGACTATTCAAACCTTGAAGAACAGCATGGCGACACACCTCATGGGTTTTTTAGCTTCATGCCGAACCGCCCCCAGCTGGAGCAAATCCCGTGTCATATCACACGCACCACCACGAAAACACATGAGATTATAAAAGCCAACATCCACCGTAGCCCCATGATGCAAGGGCTTATGGAAGCCGATTGCGGTCCTCGATACTGCCCCAGCATTGAAGACAAGGTCATGCGGTTTTCGGACAAGGACACGCATCACTTGTTTATTGAACCTGAAGGTCGTGACACCTATGAGATTTACTTGCAAGGCTTTTCGTCCTGCTTACCGCTCGATGTGCAAGTGGCGATGCTCCAAACCTTACCGGGTTTAGAGCGTGCGGAGATGTTGCGTCCTGCTTGTGCGGTGGAATATGATTATTTCCCTGCGTACCAGCTCACGCCTGCGTTAATGGTGAAAAATGCCCACGGCTTGTTTTTCGCTGGGCAAATCAACGGCACTAGCGGATACGAAGAAGCCGCCGCTCAAGGCTTAATGGCAGGCATTAACGCCAGTCGCTACGCAGGCGGGCAGGATCCCTTTATTTTGCCACGATCCTCATCGTATATCGGCACCTTGATTGACGATCTGGTCACCAAAGAAATTAAAGAGCCATACCGCATGCTCACCAGCCGTAGTGAGTATCGCTTGTTGTTGCGTCAAGACAATGCGGATTTACGCTTAACAGGCTTGGGTCGTGAAATCGGACTCGTACAAGGTGATCGGTGGGCGGTGTTTCAAGCTCGTCAAACGGCGATTGCCCAAGAGCAAACCCGTTTAGCGACCACGAAAATAAAGGCAAGCGACGAAAACAACCAGATTTTAAGCGACTCGTGCGGGGAACGCATCCAAGAAGGCAGTAGTTTGGAACAGTTGTTGAAGCGTCCGTTGATTACCTATGAGACGCTGATTAAGCTCAATCCAGCGTCGAAAGACGTATTGCCTGATGTGCAAGAAACGCTGGAAACGGATATTAAGTTTGCTGGGTATATCGGCAGGCAGACCCGTGAAAATCAGCGTGTGCAGAATGCGGAGAAGGTCAAACTGCCTTTAAATGTGGATTATAACGCCATTCAGCAATTGAGCTTAGAAGCTCGTGAAAAGTTAAGCAAGTTTCGCCCTGTGGATTTGGCACAAGCCAAGCGTATTTCGGGGGTGAACCCCAGCGATGTGCAGATTCTGCAAGTCTTGTTGAGTGCGGGTCGTTTGCCGATGTGTTATAGTGTTCGATATATATAGTATAGTATTTTAAATAATTTCCCCTACAGTGTCTATACTTTGTCGCTACGATTTTTTGTTCTGTTATGTACGTCTGTGTACACGCCCTCATACCAATTAAACGATTAAATAGCGTCTGGCGTCTTCGTTGTCGCTACGATTCTCGATGTGCTTATGTACGTCTCTGTACACCTCGCCCATCTGCGAGTCTAGACTCCTAGAATAGTCTAATAGCTCATTTTATCTATAAAACACTATACTCTATTTTTATCGGCAGGCTTGGCAAGTGCCTCGTAAGACCAGCTCTTCAATAAAAGGTAAATCGCCCTTCTTGGCATCCCCTAGCAAGGTCGACAAATCCACCGCCACTTCATAGCATTCCACCCGATGACACAAGCGACACACAAAATGCGGATGGTGGGCATGCACCGAATGCGGTTCTCCCACCTCACAATGCACGGCTTCACACGCATGAGACGGATCTTCCAGCACATGCGGATTCAAACTAAACCGCCACACGTTGTCCCCAAAATGGTGACGCAAACACACGTTCATTTCCACCAAGTACATCAAATTACGATACAAGGTCGCTCGATCAAAACCCTTGTCTTCTAAGGCTTGCACGACATCCGCCAAGCTAAGAGGCGTCTTGCTGTTTAAAATCGTGGTCAACACCTCGACACGAGACGCCGTCGATCTTAAATCCAAGGCATGCAAAATGCCTTTTGCCGTCAGTGTGGAAGGCAAGGTGGCATCTGTAGTGGGTGAAGCAGGGGAAACAAAATCAAGTGTCGTTTTCAATGAATTAAGCCCCCATCCACACGCTGGGGTCTAAGTCCTTCAAGTAGCTGGTGACTTGATCTTCAATGGAAGGCGTGCCTGACTTCTTCGCTTTTTCAGCCAGCTTAGCGATGCGGGCTTCGTCTCGCTTGTCTTTTTCAGACTGCTTAAACGCTGCCATCGCTCCGTTTTTAAGGGATTGCACATCGTTATAACGCAGTTCACGATGTTCCCCAGGTTTTAGACCAGACAACTGAAATGCCCCAATCGCAATACGCTTGAGTGCCACAACGTCGTAACCGCACGCTTCAAACATGCGTCGCACTTGGCGATACATGCCTGAATTAAGGCTCACGCCCCAAATCGTGGGTTTGACCATAAAGACTTCCACCGCTTGAGCCAACTGCTTTTCGCCTTCAAGGGAAAGTCCTTCTAAGAAGCGTTGTGCCAAGCGTTCAGGATTTTCCACCGCGCGATCCAGCTCCACCCGATACACCTTCGTTAAGTGATATTTCGGATGCGTCAACATGTTCACCATGTCTCCGTCATTGGTCAACAATAATAAGCCTGTACTGTTACGATCCAAGCGACCGATGGGTTTCAAGCCTTTTAAGTCTTCAGGCAAGACGTCGTAAATGGTGCGACGCCCCCGTTCGTCGGAACGTGTGGTGATGCAGTCCTTGGGCTTGTTCATCACAATGGTGCGAATGCGTTGTTGGGTTTTAATCAACTCGCCTTTGACTTCAATGCGGACGCTTTGGGGCTTTTCAATCAGCAAGCCCAATTCCGTGACTTTTTTGCCGTTCAGCGTGACTTTGCCCGCTTCAATGAGGGCATCGGCTTGGCGACGGGAATAGGTCGAAAAGTTGGCAATCAGCTTGTTGATTCGAGTGCCTTCTTGGGCGACGACTTCATCGGGGCGTTTGGACGTTCGTAAGGGTTTAGAAGGGGGGCTTGCCTTTTTAGAGGCTGACGAGCGTTCCGCTTCAAACGTGCTGGATTGAGCCTTTTCAGATTTAGACTTCACTCGTTTAGCAGGCTTCATAAATTGGCTAAATTGATGCGTCTTTTTACCAGTGGCATCGCTGGATTTTTCGCTTTTGGCGGATTTCGACGTTTTTGAAGACACTTCTGCCTTGCCTGCTTTGGAGGCGGACTTTTTACGTTCTTCGGCGATAATGGCGTCCCAGTTGAGGGTTTCACCTTTTTTCACTTTGCTGCGAACTTTTTTGGCGGTGGTGCGTTCTTGCAAAGGCAGAACGTCGTGGGTGAATTGAGGACGTTGTTTCGTGGACATGTTGAAGAACCTTGAGGGTTAGGCTGATTCACATCAGTCTGTAATATAGAGTCAATCCCATTATATAGTAAGCATGTTTGCATCGCAAGACGTTGTTTATATAGCCAAGTTTATAATTTTCTGTACTTGTCTCTTCGTTGTCGCTAGGATTTTCAATCTAAGAAATGGTATTAAAAAGCATAAAAAAAAAGCCCTCTTCGCAAAGAGAGCTTAGAACCAACCAATCAATGTAAATGTTCGGCTTTTCTTGGGAGAAAATCTGTTTTTAGCGTTTTGTAGGCTTGGCGTGTGCCGTTCCCCTACAAGAACTAATGTATCAACAACGAAAATAAGACGCAAGCACTTTGTGACATTTTTGTGAAGTTGTTACATTCTGTTACAATTAAGGGCTTTTGTTTTGTACTAAATTGTCGTATGGTGAGAGAAATATCCCTGTCCCCTCTCCTAATTTTAGGAGAGGGAAGAGAACGTCGCTAGACGCTCGAGGGTGAGGTTAAACCCTAGACTCCGTTTGTGAGTTTAACCGCCCCCTAACCTGTCGAAGCTAAAGCTTCTCTTGGGAAAGAAAACCGTTGGTTTCCTCTCCCAACCTCTCCATCCTAAAGGGGAAGATTCACTTCGTGAATGAGAAAGTTATTTGCCCTCCTAAAATTAGGAGGGGGAACAAGAAAGGAGCGACCATGCCTAAAAAACTCAACTACAGCTATCACCCCGAAGTGGATTTGCCTCAAGTACTCGAAATACTCGAAGCCCAGCAGTATCCCCACCCCCTAGGCGATCTCACCAGTGGCAACTCCTTCCGCACACTGGTGGGATGCATCATTAGCCTGCGAACGAAAGACGAAGTCACCCTGCCAGCGTGTCATCGGCTTTTTGCCGTGGCGGATTCTCCTCAAGCGATTGTGGACTTGCCTTTAGAAGAGCTAGAACGCTTGATTTACCCAGCAGGCTTTTACAAAACCAAAGCCGTGACCATTCAAGAGGCGTGCCGTAAAGTCCTCGACGACTTTGGGGGGCAGGTGCCTCACACGATAGACGAACTGCTCACGTTTAAAGGCGTGGGGCGTAAGACGGCGAACTTGGTCGTGGGCTTGGGGCATCACCTGCCTGCGATTTGTGTGGATATTCACGTGCATCGGATTTGCAACCGCTTGGGCGTGGTCAGCAGTACCGAACCTGACGGCACGGAATACGCCTTGCGAGAAAACTTGCCGGTGGCGTATTGGGAAAAAATCAATTGGTTGATGGTCTTACACGGGCAACAGATTTGCCGACCGATTGGGTCGTGGTGCGATGTGTGCAGTGTGGCAGGCCTTTGCCAGCAAGTAGAGGTCAAAAAACGCAAGCCCCCTAAAGCTTAGGGGACTTGCGTTTTAATGGGTTTTAAGTAGATTAGGCGTTGAGCTTAGCTTCAAGTTCTTTAATCTTATTTTGAATTTCAATACCCTCTGAGGTTCTAGGACCTGCTTGAGTAGCTTGTGATCTAAGTGCCGTAAGTTGTGTCTCAATTTTAGCCTTTTCTGCTGCTGTTACGCCACGTGCTGGGGTTGGAGTACTTGCCGAACTTGCGGATGCAATCGACCTAGGCGTGCCTAAAGCTTTATCGTTCTTAGCTTGTGCAAGTGCGAGTTCTCTGGCTTTTTTCTGCTTTTCTTTCAAGGCTTTGTCTTCTGTTTTAGTGTTCACTTGAGTCGCAAAGAGTTGCCCACGCTTGTCGCCGTCTTGTCGTTGCGTATAAATGGTTTGTTGTCCGTCAGAAGCCGTCACAATGGTTGTGCGAACACCGTCTTTGAAACTGGTTTCTTTGGTGTAGATTTTGCCGTCGGCACCTTGAACTTTGACTTTGTTCTTACCAATGCGTTGTAACAATTTTTCACGTTCGTTTAAGGTTATATCATTTTCGACTCGTGTCTTGCCTGAAGCTTCGGTGCCTTGGGCTAGTCTATAAACATTACCTTCTTTCATTTCGGCGTCGGTCAAGCCCAGCCCAGCCGTTCTTTGACGCTCTAACTGTTTGGCTTTTAGTTGGTCTTCACTTTGTGCGACGTTCGCCCCTGTTAAGCGTTTGTGCAGTTCAATATAAGCCAATATCTCGGGTTGCTTACCTTCATAAGCTTCTTTTAAAATATCTTGAGGACTTTTACCATTAACAGCGAGTTCTTTGACCCGCTTATTAAGTTCCCCCATAATATCAT
>JAJTHC010000160.1 GCA_021299615.1 Vampirovibrionales bacterium | reverse complement strand
ATGTATATTTATCTTTTTAATATCTCACAAAAGGAGCATCAAGACAAGTTATCGTCGTTTGGCGTTTAAATGGTATAAACTTGGCTATAGCACACTTTTAGTTTTAGCAGGTTTTATCCTGCTGTAATACTCTACTAGCGTAACGACCTACTCATTCCATATTTAAATAGACTTTTCTAATTTATGAGTAGTAGGCAATCGTATACTGAAGGTAAACTTGGATAAAATGCCAAACGACTATCTCGATTCCATGCGTCGCTTTTTAACCTATCGACCCAAACTAGACGCTTGGCAACAAGAAGAAGCGGATGAACACGCCCAAAAAAAAGCCTATTACCAAGCACACCCCCTTAGCCCAAAAGACGACTTTCGCATCAAGCAAAAAATCAATCGAATCCTAGAAGCGACCACTGTTATGGATGAGGAAGCCGAAGAAGCAGCACATGCCACTGAACTCACCGTTGGCATGGCGGTTCCCATGGCACTAGAAGTCCCTGCGGATATTCTTAGCATAGGTGGAAGCGTCCTACTCACTGGTTTGGTGGTTTCTAAGGCTCAACACAAAGTCATGGAGTTTGCTAACGGAGCATCACTGGCTTTGGCGGGGATTCTACTGCCTTTATTGACCATGGAAGGCTTGGCTGCCGTATGGGAAGCTCAACAACAAATGAGAGCATCGCGAATTGCACGCCGTCATGCCCGAGAAGAAGAACTCGCCAATCCGAATCGATACGCCATTTTCACACCTCAACAACTGAAAGTCGCTGAAAAATTAGCCCCAAGAATTCCCAATCACCTCATTATAGAAGAAGATAAAAAAAAGAAAGCACCTAATCAAGGGCTTTTAGGCAATCTACGTCAACTCAGAACCTTGTTGAAGGATCCCCAGAAGAATGAACGTAATGCCTTTTTTGATCAGGTATCTAAACGCTTAAAACAGAACCCTCAATCGTTTAAGCCTTCTACCGAAAAAGATCTTGAAGAAGATCAAGCTTTGATTTCAGGCATTAGCACGCAAATTAACGAACGTAGTGAACGTTATGTGGAAAATATCGAAAATGCGACGGAAACATTGGCAGACCTTGTTAAACTTGCGGCGGTCTACCCCACTTTTTTAATGGGAAGCAAGGCTCATGCGTGGATGCACAAAGCCCTAAAAGGACAGAAACACACGCCGTTTACCACCATTCTTGAACATTCCGCAGGGTTGTTAACAGGTTTAGTAGCACTAATCGTCTTCGAACTTCCTGTTACCTTGATTCGCTTGACCTTGGAACGCAAGGGGGCTCAAATTGCTCGTTGGAAGGCTCGGGAAGCGTTAGAAGACGACCCCACTAGTGTGCTACCGCTTTCACCTAAAGCCAAAGCATCCGTTGAACATGTCACAAGCCAAGACATCAGGGACAAATCTTTACCACAAACGTTGTGGGATGCCGTGACGCTTCCCTTCAGCTTTTTAAAAGACTACCAAGCCTATCAGAAATGGGCGACTACCGAAGGACTTGAAGAAGAAAAACGTCGTTTGATTTTAGATAAAACTCGTTTAAGTCCGCAACAGTTGCAAGATGCCAAACGCTTGCAAGCCCGAACACACCAAGCCTTTAGCTTGACCGATGAATACGCCGCTCAAGACAGCGAAATGATGGCTGCGAATACCGAAATGATGCTTTCCTTGGTGTCTCAAGGCGAATTGCTCTTACCCGGTTTGCTCGCTACAGGCATTGTGGCAGGGCGTTACCTGCCTTTACCGAAAAACAAATGGCTTGAAACGCAAGCCAAACAGTATAAAATCCCTATTGAAACTTCCCCCAAAAAATGGGAACCACTTCTACAAAATTGGCGTTTAGATGTGTTAAATGCTCAATGCGAAGTGCATCAAAAACAATTTATGGCGTGGAGTGAGAAAAAGCTTGATGCCCTGACGCATTTTTTTGAAAAAACGCCCTTGCTTCAGTTTCTTGGGCAAGATTTGAAGCAAGCGAAACAGGCAGGGGTTTCAATATCTTCGAAGGATTTAAAAGTACTCGACAAAGTGGGTGAAGCCTTGAAAGAAAAACATTTGCGTAAGTATGTGCTAGGCGGATTTGTGACGATGGCGGGGGTATTGACTCTACCCTTTTTAGTCTTGAATAGTGTGTTTACACGTCTAAAAAAGGAAGCTGCGGAAGTAGGCTTAATACGTGCCAATGAAGCGATGAAGAATCCTAACTTTTTCAGGGGCGAGGATGAGGAAGAGAAAGACCGTCCTTATAACATTTAATTGGTATTATTATTAACATTCTTTTAAGACGTTTTCCATTGACTTGTCTCCAAAAAACGATACACTGTACCTAACAGGACAAACAAGAAAAGGAAACGATTATGAACAAGTTATTTTGGATTATGTTAACCCTCATTGTGGGCGTAGGAATCTTTAAATTCATGCCGAAAAGCGATGCCAAATATGAACAACCCCCTTATACCGTTGAAAAAAAGGACGGTACCTTTGAAGTAAGGCGTTACGCCCCCATGGTTTTGGCGGAAGTGAATGTAGAAGGCAACCGTGAAGATGCTGCCAATCAAGGCTTTCGCATTTTATTTGGCTACATTACAGGCAAGAACGGTTCGGGCGAAAAACTCGCCATGACGATTCCCGTCTTTCAAGAACTCATCGCCTTTGGCATTGGCACAGAAAACCCTCCCGTCCCGACGCAGTGGGCGTTTCGCTTTGTCATGCCAGCAGGCAAAAAACTGACGGATCTTCCCATGCCACAGGATGATCGCATTCGCCTGTATGAAGCCCCCGCCATGAAAGTCGCGGTGCAGTCCTTTAAAGGTCGCTTTTCAACGAAAAACTTAACCGATCATAAAAATGAGTTGGACGCATGGGTGATTGACAAGGGCTTGGTCTTTGAACCGAATCGCCATGAGATCTACGCCGCTTATAACGGGCCGTTTACCTTGCCGTCTAAGCGGCGGAATGAAGTGATGTTCCGTTTAAGATAGATTTTGAAATAGTTCTTTATGAGGAGCTTTTTTCTTCCCCAATGCCTTATAATAAAGTCAACGGTGGGAGAGATCATCATGCAAAAACTACTTAATACGGCTCTATTACTGCTTTTGAGCGGATTCTTCTTAACAGCGTCCGCTTTTGGGGAGCCTCAACAATTCCCGACGCCTGAACTCAACCGTAGCATCGGGGTGGTGGACGTTCGCTCACCTGCTCGCTTTTATGAGGCTCCGTCGTTTACGGCTCCTTTGGCGGAAGAACTCAGCTGGCAAAACGGTCAAGATGCCGTCATTAGAAGCCTTCACCAACGCACGCCCATGACGGCTCACGATTTCTTTTTGAGCTATTCGCCAGCCAAAGGCATGGCGTTTTTACCTGCCGTCGATGACACCGCCGAAGGCTGGGTGAAGGTGCGATTGCCTCATTTGCCTGAACAAGAAGCGTGGTTGGCACCTCAAAACGACGGCGATTCCGCCTTGGTGGATTGGTCTAGCTTTATGATGCTTTACGCCAAAAAGTACGGATTTAACTGGCTAAACGGCGTCAATACGGATGCCAAAACGGTGTATTTACGCCCTGAAGAAACGGCTCCCTTGGCAAAAGTAACCTTTGTCCAAGGGGTTCGGGTGCTTCATGTGCGTGGCAACTGGCTTTTGGTGGAGCTTCGTGACTTAGGCGAAGAGCGTCCCATTGGGTGGATGCGTTGGCGGAATGAGTCGGGGGATATACTTTTGTGGCCTAATTTTGCGGAGCAGAAGCAGTTGTTTCAATCGCCGTCGAACCCGATGAATGTGCAGAAGATGCTCGACAAGTATTAAAACGAAGGTATTTCCGACACACGAAAGTCGATTTCTGACACACGAAACCCCTGTTTTCGACACACGAAACCCCTGTTTTCGACACACAGAACCCCTGTTTTCGACACACAGAATCGGTTGTTTTGACACACGAAACCCTCGTTTTCGACACACGCCATCTTGAGAAAACGTCATGTTGATACCATTTCTTAGATTGAATAGTGGGGAGGGCGTGATAAATCACGCCCCTACATTTATAGCTGAATTTAGAGTTTTCTGTACAGTGTCTATACGTTGTCGCTACGATTATTTTGTTCTGTTATGTAGGTCTGTCTACACGCCCTCACAAAATAATCTAGGCTCCTAGTCTAGCCTACTGTATAGAAAAATCTAAATTCAGCTATAACACGCTATTTAATCGTTTAATTGGTATGAATGTAACGAAACATCTCCCCTGTACTGTCTTGGGGTATCCCTCATTGCATTCAGGACGACATGGTTTTATGGGGTTTTCAAAGATCCACTCTTCTTCAGTATGACAGCTTTTCGATGAGTTTCCAAGTGCCTAATACCCACTATTGAAAGCTCTGCGAAAGATGAATCCCTCCCTTCTCGTTAAGGAAAGGATTCACCTTTCTTATTCTCTTCGTGCTAAACTAGGCATACCCTGATAAAAAGAGACCTCTTCCGCAATGACAAGCACACTCCCCACAGAAGACCACTCAACTTCCACCGACTTTGTCGAGGTGCGTCAACGTCAAAGCGACGCAGGTTTGTTTGAGTAGCTTTCCTGCCTCTGATTTATCGCTGTTTTTTATGAGGACTGATCACAGGCTTAGACTCAAATTGAGATTCGATACGCTTTATTTCGGTATCGATAATGGTACGGGTATGAGAATCTGTAATTGTAGCTAAAAAACTAAACATACCCAGCAAAACAATCGTCAGTAAACCTGTCCAAAACAATTGGTTATTTTGCAATTTGGCTTGATAGTCTTGATACCATTT
>JAJTHC010000024.1 GCA_021299615.1 Vampirovibrionales bacterium | reverse complement strand
TCTTATGTGTCGGGGGTGGCAACGGGGGTTATTTGTGGACTAGGTTTAAGTGGGTATCACTTGGCACTGGACTTTCTTTTGAGTAAGATAGACAAGTAGGAACATCTTAATTTCTAAAAAAGAAAATACGTCATGTTGAGTGTAACGAAACATCTCCTCCCCTACTGTTGGCAGATCCTTCACATACGTTCAGGATGACTAAGTTTTTCCTTATAGAAAATACTGTAGAAAGCAAATTATGCCCTTTGAAACCACCGCCCTTGTTTTGCAAGATCCCACCACGCCGAATGCCCTCCTGTTTTTAGGACTCTTGGGCTTGATTGTCGGCTTTTTATCAGGACTCTTGGGCATCGGCGGAGGCTTACAAATGGTACCGGGATTGATCCTCATCCCCCCTGCCTTACTCGGCGGAGACTTGGTCAGTATTCAAGCCGCCACAGGTATTGCGGCGGTGCAAGCCCTAGCGAGTTCCATGTCGTCCACCTATGTGCATATTCGCAATAAGGTGATGAAAAAACGGCTGGTGCTTTTATTTGGCGTGCCTTCGGTCTTGGGAGCGTGTGTGGGGTCGTATTTTTCAGCCACATGGTCACGATCCCTCATTTTGGGTATTTTGGTGATTGCGTTGACGGCGACTCTAGTCTTGGGGCTGCGTAAATACTTACAAGTGGTCTTTCACAAAAATGTGGAAGAAATCCACGAATTTATCACGGATTTTAATCTCTTGTGGCAAAAGTGGTGGCTGATTGTCCCCTTTTCAACCGCTATTGGCGGACTCGCTGGCATCGTGGGTATGGGAGGCGCCGTTTTTCTCGTGCCGTTTATGACGGAAATCCTCAAAATGCCTGTGCGTCAAGCCATGATTACAGGGACTGGCGTCGTGATTTTGACGTCATTGGGGACGGTTTTGGGTAAATCGCAAGCCCATGTCGTGCCGTGGAAGCTCGCCTTAGGCATTTCCGCCATTGCCTTTGTGGGAGGCTGGCTAGGAGCAAAGGCTCAAGCCAAGTTGCACAACAAGCATTTACGCTTATTGCACTTGCTTTTGGTGACATGGGCAATGATCGAAACCTTGCGTAAGATTTTTGGTTAGGGAAGGCTATAACATTTTTTGTGAGTGGTATACTAAAATAAAATGTAAAACCCATTGAAGAGGATGCCCCCATGCAAGATGCCCCCTTGCCCTTATCTGAAAAAGCCCAACAACACGTCGATGCCCTTAAAACGCATCCAGCCTTGACACGTTTGGTGTTTACAGGCTTTATGGGTTGCGGAAAATCCACTTTGGGTCGAAAGTTGGCGTCTGTTCTAGGCTTTCGCTTTGTGGATACGGATAACGCCATCGAACATTTTCATCACAAAAAGATCGCTCGCATCTTTCAAGAAGACGGCGAAGCCACTTTTCGCCAATACGAAAGCGACTGTTTGGCGCATTGTTTGAATCAAGACCAGACGGTCATCGCCACAGGTGGAGGTGCCTTAGTCCGTCAAGACAATTTGGATCTGGCGTTGGACAATGCCATTGTGATCTACATTGAAGTGGATGAGAACGATTTGCTGGATCGTGTCATGTTTTCCCCAAAAGAACGCCCGTTGATCAATGTGAAGGATCCTGATGCGGTGGTCAAGCGTCTGTATGCGGAACGCACGCCGTTTTATGAGCAGGCTCAAGTGCATGTGCAAACAGGGGGTTTGAAGCCACAAGACGCTTTAGAAGCCGTCATTGAAAGCCTTTATAATTATGTCACGTACTTTTTACCAAGCGTTTCAAAAAACGTCAGCTCGGCGGAGCCTGTCTAAATGAATACCCCCCACACCCAAGATGCTCCCTTGACACTAAAACTAGACGGCACGCCTCACGCTTATGAGATTCTCATTCAAGCAGGAGGCTTGGCGTTATTGGGGCAGGATCTGCAAAAGGCAGGCATCACGACTCAACAAAAAATTATGGTGGTCTATGATAAGGGCTTGCCAAGTCTTTATTTAGAACAGGTTCGTCACGCCTTAGAAGGCAGTGACTTTAAGATGATTGAAGCCCCTGTGCCACAAGGGGAAGTCGCCAAAGATTTAAAAATTCTCGAAGGGCTTTACGCACACGCCATGCAAGCTGGCATGACCCGAAAAGATGTCTTTCTCGCCTTAGGCGGAGGCGTCGTCGGTGATTTGACAGGATTTCTGGCGGCTAGCTACTACCGAGGCACACGCTTTGTGCAAGTCCCCACCACCCTGCTTTCGCAAGTGGATTCATCGGTCGGAGGCAAAGTCGCTGTCAATTTTGGCGACGTCAAAAATAGCATCGGAGCCTTTAAGCAACCCGATTTAGTCAGCATCGACACCGACACCTTAAAGACGCTTCCCCCTCGAGAAATCCAAGCAGGGCTTGCGGAACTCTTTAAATACGCCTTGATTGAAGCCACCGCCTTGGATACCCCCATCGATGAAGATACGTCCCTATTCGCTGATTTTGAGCGTTTGGGAGCGGATTGGCGTTTAGAAGAAAACGCCTTTATCCGCAAAGCCTGTGCGATTAAAGCCGCTGTGGTGATGCGAGATGAAACGGAATCCTTCCCTGCAAATGACGCTCGTGGAAGGGTTTGCCTGAACTTGGGGCATACCTTTGCTCATGCGTATGAAGCGTATTTTGGCTACGGCAGGCTCCTACATGGGGAAGCCGTGGCGATTGGCATGCTTTGTGCGATTTTCACCAATGACGCTGTTTTAGGCGACGCTTACGTCAAACGCATCCTGATTTTAATGGAAGGCTTAACGCTATTTCCTTATGACGCTCTCAAAAGCCTTGCTGGATTGCCATCGGCTGAAGATTTACTCCCCTTTATGGCGAAAGACAAGAAAGTCATCACATCGGGTCAATTACGAGTCGTCTTGCCTGTTTTACCCTTAGGCACTGTTACGGTGGGAAGCTTGCCTGCTCACGATGCCGTTATGGGGATTAAAAAAGCCCACGCTTATTTGATGTATCATTTAGGAAATGTAACGGCATGAGTTTCATCAAGCACGTCCAAAGTAAACTCACCCATTATGCGAATTTGGTGCGTTTAGAGCATACCATTTTTGCCTTGCCTTTTGCGATGACAGCTTTATTACTGGCGAATCTTCCCACGTGCTTTCCTTCGCTGAACACGCTTTTATGGGTAATCTTGGCGATGGTCGGCGGTCGCACCTATGCCATGGGCTTGAACCGCCTTGCCGATGCTCACCTAGATGCCCTCAACCCTCGCACCGCTTCACGAGAAATCCCCGCAGGCTTGGTTTCTAAAACAGAAGCATGGGGACTCACCATTGGGGCGTTAACTTTGATGATTTTCGCCGTGTGGCAATTGCCTTTATTGTGCAAGCAATTACTGCCTGTGGCTGTTTTGATATTGACGCTATATTCTTACACCAAACGATTCACCAGCCTGTGTCACTTGGTTTTGGGACTCGCACTTGGTTCTTCTGCCATTGGCGGATGGCTCGCTCAAACAGGGGCATGGCAAGGGGGTTTGCCGATTTTATTTGGGGCTTCGGTGGCGTTGTGGGTCATGGGCTTTGATGTCATTTACGCCTGCCAAGACACGGACTTTGATCGTTCGCAAGGCTTGTTTAGCCTGCCTGCTCAAGTGGGTATCGAAACCGCCTTAACCCTTAGCCGTTGGATGCATGTAGGATCTATGGTTTTTTTGCTGGTTTTTGCTTGGCAATACAGTCATTCGGCGTATGGTTTTGTGGGCTGGGGTTTTTGTTTCGCCACGGTGCTAATGGGGATACTCCTTATTCGTGAGCATCGCTTGGTAAAAGCCGATGACTTAAGTCGTGTGAATCAAGCCTTTTTTACCTTAAACGGTCAAATTAGCGTAGGCTTTTTCGCTTTTGTTTTGCTAGAACGCCTTTCACAATAGTGTTTTATAGAAAGATCTGCGAAAGGAGCTTTATAGCCAAGTTTATAATTTTCTGTATAGCTGAATTTAGAGTTTTCTGTACAGTGTCTATACGTTGTCGCTACGATTCTCGATGTGCTTATGGTCGTCTCTGTAGACCTCACACATCTGCGAGTCTAGGCTCCTAGAATAGCCTACGGTATAGAAAACTCTAAACTTGGCTATACCACAAAGACGCCAAGCCCGCTTCCAAAGAAATCTTCGGCTCCCAGTCAGGCAGACGCCCCACCCCTGCTGGAGGCACCAGCACTTCGTTGGCACGAAAGGGAAAGGCTCCGTAGTCCGCCGTCAAGTCCACCTGCCACGCACGAGCCATGGTCTGTACCACGCCTTCAATGCCTATGGGCGATTCATCGGGACGCAAGGCATAATGCGAAAACATCCCGACTCCTTGCGTGGATGCTTCCACCAAGCGGTGGCTCGCCAGCACAAACGCTTCGGCAATATCCTGCACATGCACAAAGTAAAACTGTTTTTCTTTGCCCACCAGCTTTAAATACCGTTGCCCTACTTGCATTTGAGCAAGCAATTGAGGGATCAACTTCTTACGACTGTCCCCTTTGCCGTAACTTTCGTAAATCACCAGATTCATCGCCTGAAGCCCTGATTCGTGAACGTAAGCACTCACTAAGGCATCTAGGGCGGATTTAGACGCCGCATACAAGCCATTGGGGTAAAAAGGGCTATTGCCTGCGTATTGCCAAGCACTCGCCGCATTCAACCAAGCACGGCATCCGCTTTGTTTCATGGCTTCAAGCAGATGTAAGCCAAAACCGATATTCCCCGTAAGGAGCTTGTCCACATCATCGGGCTGATGCGTGCCAACAAAGTGGGTCGCCAAATGCACCACAATATCGGGCTGAACAGTGTTTAAAGCCTCTAAAGCCGACGGATATGTACCGTCGTAGTGATGAAAATCCACGTCTTTTGGAGCCTCATGAAGGGGCGTTCTGCCTAGCACGGCAACGGTATCACCGTTTTCTAAAAAGGTTTGAAGCACATGGTAGCCGATAAAACCTGTTGCCCCCGTCATTAAAACTTTCATGTAAGCTCACCTTTTGAAGGTTCATCTAAAATCAAGCGTATGGCACCATTCGCCGATCTGAAAAATGAAAAACGCCACGGCGTAAAGGGGATGCGTCCCTTAAGGAGACGTCGTTTTAAGGGGCTTTTCCATAAGAAGGACGAAGGATTGCCTGTATCCGAAGTCATATCAAAGCCTCTTGAAAAGGTGGGATCAACGTACTGTAATAAGTGAGCATAGCGTGCGTGAAAGGCTTGACGTTCAACTCGTTCTTGCTGGTGCTTTATTTTATTCGGCGTTTTTTTACGACTGATACTTTCATAATGAATCGCCTGAACTGAACCTAAACAAAGGTTCGTATAGCCCTTTTCATGGGACTTTAGGCATAAATCAATATCATTATAAGTGATTTGAAAATCTTCCTCATTCATACCTGCCATTTCAAGATACACCGCTTTACGCATCATCAACATCGCTCCAGTCACCGCAATTACAGGGCGTTGTACGTGTGACCACGCCTTAGGCACGCTGTCTAACTCTCTTAAACGAAACAAATGACCCACATGCCCGCATATGCCTAAATGGCAACCCATGTGTTGCAAGCTCCCATCGGGGTAAAACAAGGTAGCTCCTACGGCTCCAACCTTAGGGAACATCGCCCAAGACGCCAATTGCGTCACGGCATTGGGTGTAATGAGTTCAATATCATTGTTGAGTTGTAAAATCAGTTCCCCCGATGCGTGCTTTACGCCCAAGTTCATCATGGCGGCGTAGTTGAAGGGGGCGTCATACGCAATGAAGCGAATGTCCTTATGTTGAGCGTAAGCATCCATTAAGGCGAGGGTTTCAGGGTCTTGACTTTGGTTGTTGATGCCGATGATTTCAAAAGGAGGCGACTCATCCTTGACCGCTAACAGCGAGTCAAGGACTTGCTTGAGCAAAGCAGGGGCATCTCGAAAGGGCAGGAGGATGCTTACCAAGGGGAGCGATTTTTCAAGCAAGGGTTGAAGCACGCCATTTTCAAAGTACACCCCCAAGGCGTTGGCTTGTGTTTCAAGCCATGGTTGTAAATCAGGGTTGTCTAAAAATGAATGGGCATTGAGTTTGCTTTCATCGTCGCAGGTATACAGGGGCTTGTTGGGAGGCTCCAAATAGGCTTCCGCATGATGCCGTGCCAAGTAAAAAACCACGCCATGCAACACATCTTCTTGAGAAAGAGAAGCCTCTTCAGGTAAGGAAGCTAAAGCTTCTGTGAGCAAATTCCCTTGCAGATACACACAAGAACCATACCCATAACGTTGTAAAACCCATAAGGCATTGGGACGTTCAGGATGAATCGTCACCTGTTTAAGCTTGGGCAAATAACCGTGGGGCAAGCTCCAAAACGGTTGTGAGTATTGAGGGAAGTCCTTTGGGTTGTAGTGAAGTGAAGGCATACCATCAAGCGAAACAAGATAGAGTGCCGACTCATCCAAACAAAACGACTTAGAAGCTAAAGCCTTTGTACTGATTGAGCGAATCTTTTTGTGTTTTGAACCAAGCATTTAAGGCGTTCCCTCTTCTTCAAAAGTCGTTTTTTCAAAACGCCTTATAGGAAGATATTCTAACACATAATGATGAACCCCCACATGCGAAAGAAATGGCAAAATATCTAAAAAACTATAATACAGCAGATTGGATCGTGTCATGCCCATATAATGGACAGGCAACAATTGCACGGCTTGCCCTTGAAGTCCGTCTTGCGTACGGCGTTCTTGATAAAAACGGTTTTCAGGCGAAAGTCCGTAAAGAGGGCTTTGTAAAGACGCCCCATGACTGCTTAATAAATAGGGTGGAATACCTTGGTATTGCGTGTTTTGCGTGCTAGGTATAGGGTCAAACGCTTCTAGCAAGGCGTGATGTTCACCTATATAAGGGGGATGCGTAATCGGCCATTGCACCGCAAAAAGTAAAATCGTGTAAATCACGCTCCAGCCCGCAAAAACGCTCATGGCGCGGTACATGGAAAAGGTCACAAATTGAAGGCTCACCATGCCAGCACTTCCGATTAAACACCACAAGGGAAGCGTCAATAACCAGACCTTCCACAAGGGAATTTCCCCGAAGAACGCCCCCAACTTACCTGCTTTTTCGCCCAAGTCCCCCACCACAGGAGACCCTGCCAGCATCCATGGGGCATCGTTTAAATAGGTATCAGGCACTTGAGTCAACATCGACCACGCCCCAAAGACCGCGAAAACCAGCAAGAACAAGGGAATTAAATCACAAAGCCGTTTGAGTCCCTTGGGAGGAACCAGCAATTGCGTCGAACGATCGATGACGTGACCGCCGTACCAAGATGCCACGCACGCTCCTAAAAGCAACGGCAAACTCAAATCACGATGACTCAAAAGTCCGTAACCCAACAAGCTTAATAGCCCAATGCCCCATCCTGTGGCGACTTGATGCAAGAGCCTGTCTCGCTCATCAAAGAGTTGCCCTTCTTTGCCGTGATACGCCAAGTGACTCACCCAATTCCATAAGGCATAGGCAATCACGCCATTCCACGGGAAAGACAAGATGAGAAGATTCACCCCAAATAAGGTCGCATTTTCAAGCATGGAAAGATCGCAAGGCATGGCTTGAAAGGGGGCAAGAGTTCCCCAGCCTCTTCCCAACAGCACCCCTAGCAAGGTGCCTAAAATCAGCGTAGCGAGCGTCGAAACCGTGACCCCTCGATAGTTTTCCCACCATGACAAAAACGTAAATCGCCGAGACGTGGCGTTCATAAACCACAACGCCAAGCTCCCCACGCACAAGAACAGCGGAAGCACGCCCACAGTAGCCCCTAAAGCCCCTAAGCCTACACCCATAGCGACATCTTGCCCTTGCCAAGGCGACAACGGACTGGCATGCGTAGCGACCCGCCACTGCCACCAGCGTAAGGCAAGATACAGCGTAATCATGGTGAATGCCCATTGCATCAAGGCCAAGCTTGGGGAAAGGAGCATTACCAAAACGCCGACACTACTGCCACTCATCAACACCGCCCCGAGCAAACGCTTGTTATGCAAGGCAAATAAGCGTTGGGTAATGCCTGCAAAAGAGGCTAGCCCCAAGATGCCTAAAACAGGGAGCATCCACGCCAACGGGACTTGAAAAGGCATTCCCACCAACACCGCTATGTGATGGGCTTCAAAATGCAGGGACTCATAAGGCAAAACAGGCGTCAATAGGAGGAAAATCCCCACCAGTACAAGCAAAAACACCCACCATGGCACGCCGTCTAAGGACGACGATTTTCGCTTAAAGTGAGAGGGGGCAAGTGCCACAGGATGCGTTCCTTCTATTTTGGTGATCTTATTTAGTGATGACGGCGAATCCACAGGACTTGTTTGTCGGGCGATTCGGGGGCATCAAGGGTGACGCCTTGCCCTTCTTGCGTAAAGCTTTCAGGCAAGTTCAAGGCACTTTCGGCGTGGGGTAGAATCCACAGTTCCAGCACGTCCCCCACGGCGATTTTTTCCAAAGCCAGCTTGGCTTTTACGAAATTGAGGGGGCATTTGGTTTTGCGTAAGTCAAGGGGCATGGGGGGCTTCTTTCTTTTATTTCAGAAGGCTATTTTGCTCTGTCCCCCCTCCTAATTTTAGGAGGGCAAACACCTTTCTCATTCACGAAGTGAATCTACTCCTTTAGGATGGAGAGGTTGGGAGAGGAAACCAACGGTTTTCTTTCCCAAGAGAAGCTTTAGCTTCGAAGGGTTAGGGGGCGGTTAAACTCACAAACGTAGTCTAGGGTTTAACCTCACCCTCGAACGTCTTTCAGACGTTCTCTTCCCTCTCCTAAAATTAGGAGAGGGAACAGGACTTCCAACAACACTTCCTACCTATCTTGGCAAAAACACGACCCTTTTTCAAGTAACGGACATCCCGAAGCGTCAAAGGCATCCCATGGTTTTTTGAAGCAGTTACGACTTTGAATATACG
>JAJTHC010000184.1 GCA_021299615.1 Vampirovibrionales bacterium | reverse complement strand
GCCCCAAAGCCACACATGGCAATGTTGGCGACATACTGAAAAATGCCTTCTTTCACGACGTCATCATTCTTTTTGGCACTTTTGCCTTGCAGGTGATTCGCTAAAAAGCCAGCCGCCACGCCGCTTCCCACACTGGCTAAGCCCACGCCTAAAAAAGGAACCGCCGCTTCACTCACGAATTCTTTCGCCGTGCGACCCATGGCGGTTTGGAAGGACTTGAAGGAAAAGCGTCCGTTTTCAAAGGCACCTGCGAAATCGCTTAAATCTTCATTCGTGGGCAACGCCAAACGCAATTCATGCCGTGTGAGCATTGCCGTGGCTTTTTGAGCCAGTGTTCGGTAAGACGTTTTATTGTAATCTACCTTCGTTAAACTGTGAAGATCTTCCGCAATGCGATGCGGTAATTCAAGTTGAACAATGGCGTTTCGGGTTTCTTTTTGAGCGTCTTCAGGCAGGCTATTGAGCCACCCGTGAAGGCGTTGGTAAGATGCTTCCACATTTTTTTCTTGAGCCATTTTAGATCGAACGGTATCGGGCAAGGCATGAATCTCTTTTTGAGGATCTGCTTCAAGATTGTGGGCATTTTCTAGCACCGCCTCCATACTCGTGTGGTGTAGCTTGTCGAGTTGTGCCTTCGTTTCAGCGAAAAGTTCCGCCAAGTCGGCATTCGTTTTGCCTAAGTACACACCTTTTAGCTTGTCTTTATGATGCAAACGCACGGCTCGAGCCACGCCACCCACTTGAACATCCAAAGGCACTTGCCCTGCTTCAACCGATTGAAAAATCTCTTTGGCGGATTCAGGAGCCAACTTGGCTTTGGGATTCAAATTTCCCCATAAAACAGGCGACAACCACGAAAGTCGTTGATATTGCTTGCGAGCTTCGATTTGTCCTTCTTTAAAGACATCACGGTTTTGATCTTTAAAGTATTGTATCGCCGCATGGGTCGTATTAAACGCTTCTGCATCAGGTGCCATAAGGGCTTTCGTGGCTAACACCGTCGCCACTGTGGGGATCCCCATGCGAATGGCGTCATCTTCTAGTCGATCTTTACGCTCTTTGTGGCTTTTGCTTTGGTAAACATCCTTAGTCGCTTGAATGGCAAGCAGGCTGGGGTAAACCAGCAGAGGCACACGAGTTGCCCACGGGTTAATGGCTCCATTGGGGTGATCTAAATAAGTCCCCACACCACTTAATTTTAAAGCCAATTTACTCATCAGGGAAAAACTTCTTTCTTTGAGCCATGAAACAAAACGATTAACTATTTTAACGTGTCTAAAGATTTTATTGTGCGGTTAGGTTATTGAAAACCTTCTTGCTATTGAGAATCATTTTCAATTAAAAGCTTATCAAAAGGGAAAAGACTTGTCAACGGTTCTTTTTATTAATTTATGCTTCCTGATACCATTTAAACGATTGAATAGCTTATAGGTGGATTCTAGGAGCCTAGACTCGCAGATGGGCGAGGTGTACAGAGACGTACATAAGCACATCGAGAATCGTAGCGACAACGAAGACGCCAGACGCTATTTAATCGTTTAATTGGTATGATATAGCCAAGTTTAGAATTTTCTGTACAGTAGGCTATTCTAGGAGCCTAGACTCGCAGATGTGTGAAGTGTACAAAGACGTACATAAGTACATCGAGAATCGTAGCGACAACGAAGAGACACTGTACAGAAAATTCTAAACTTGGCTATATAAAGCATAAAAGCGATCGTTATGTTAAATATAAACTTACTCAGCCGTTTTTTTAGCGACCGAAACAACGTCTCCGCCCAAGTAAAGCGTGACTTGTTCCGAACCACACATCAACGGCGTCAAGCTCGACGTACGAGGCACAAAGGTCACACGAGCCTTACTTAATAAAGGTGTCGCCCCTTGCAAGCTTTCAATCCCTGTTTGCGTCAAACGCAAGGAACTGTCCAAAATAGAGGTACTCGGCACGCTGGCTCGTTGACGACACACGACCTTCCACCCCAAGGTTTCTAGCTGTGTTTCAATGGCGGTTAATTGTTCCGCAGGAAGACTGCGAGAATACAAAATACCGACTTTTTTCACATCGCTTAAGGGTTCGCCGTCTTTGCTTTCGTTTGTCAAAGGCACGCCATAAATCAAACGGCTCAAGACTTGTTCGGTTTCATCTTTATCGATAATCCAGTAACTGGTGCCTTCACGAGACGACGTATGCCCTGGTAACGTTGCAAAACGCATATCTTTAGAAGGGATTTTCTTCGCATAATTAGCAAACTGCAACAATTCAGCGGGATTCATATTCGTATGCACATATTTGCTCATCACTTGAATGAGTTCAGGCAAGCGTAAGACCACATCAGGCGAGTTCAAACGCTCACGAATGGCGGTCATAAACTGCTGTTGACGACGCACACGCCCAATATCCCCATACGCATCGTGACGAAAACGCAAGAAGCCTTCGGCGGTTTTACCGTCCATGTGCATCCAGCCCACATCAAGGCGAATACGTAATTTGGCGGTATTGTCCGTGTATCGCATACGTTGAGGCACATAAACATCAATACCTCCAATGGCATCGACCATGGCACGAACGGCTTGAAAATCGACGGCTAAGTATTTCTGAACAGGCACACCCAAGGAATCGGCAATAACGCTACGGGTTTTGTCGGGGCCACCCATGGCATGAGCGGCATTAAGCTTGCCCACACGAGAATGTTCTTCATCCAAATAAACTTTAGAATCACGAGGCAATGAAACGATGTTCAGGCTTTGCTCTTTAGGGTTGGGTTTGACCAGTAACATGGTATCCGTGCGAGTGCCTAGGTAGGTGTCGCCCACACGGTTGCCGTTGCTATCGACGCCCATCACCAAGACGGTTTGCGTAGGATCCGCCCCAGGTAGCATACCAAAGGTGGCATCATCGACGGAAGACTTGTACGAATCAGGCAACACAAACTTCAAGGCATATAAAAAGATCAACAATGCGGTCACAACACCTGCCAAAAGAATGCCAACACGTAGGAGTACATTAAGCCAAGCACGAGGGGCTTGAGGCTTTTTAGCAGGAATGTCATTCGTGGCGGAGTAAGCGTTTTCCGATTTTTGCAAACGTTGAAAAGACGCAGGCAATTGAATCTCTTCCCAGTTATGTTCAGGAGTATCGCTGGCATCGAACGACAAGGGAGGAAACGTTTCCGAAGTAGACGACTCACTTTGAGGATCTAAAGTTCCCGTGTTGGGGGTTTGGTGTGAAGGGCTATTGTCGTTCAAGGGGGTGGACTCCTATGATTTTAAGGGGGGAAGGAAAGAGAACTATTTATATTAAACAAGGAGCATTTTTTTTGATGCTAGCAGGACGTTTAAAAAATCACCTAAATTAGATTGTAGCACGAAAAACCTAGACACAAGTCTTGGTTTGAAGGGATTTTTTAGAGAAACTAACTAGGGTCGGTACTGTGAAGTGTCTACAGTAAATAAGGAATCTTGAGCGACAACCACTTTTTGAGCTTTAATTTTAGCCACAATCAAATCATTTTGCGTAATAGACGCTTGAGGAATCAAACTCGTTTCCATAACCGTCATGGCAAGTACCAAGAAACCTGCCACCAAAAACACGACTTCACTCAAAGAAGGATGAGGCAAAGACCTAAAGGTTGGGTAAGACTTGATGGACGACAAGGGAAACATGAATCACAGTATTCCTAAAAATAGGTTTGTTAAAACAATTTCAAGCATCTACACCAAACAGATTAGAGTACTTGACTATTGCTATTGTCTTATGAATATTTTTTAAGACAAGTATTTTTATTGTTCCAACCTGTTTTTGTAACGTAAGCGTAACATTTACACTTAGCAAAATAGCAAAACTCGATGAGGCATTGAGCGTCGTTTTGTGTTCTCTATTTTCTAAAAATCGTTCTAAATGAACCGTTTCATCCCCCGAACTCCTTATGTTTATGGAATAGTGTCCCCGTCAAAGGTTTCCATTCTTTATAATAATAATAAATTGTAAAGAATTAAGCGTCCGCTTAAAGCCTTCTATGTAAGGTGTCGAAAAAGAAAGAGACGCTCCCCTTTGCCCCTCCCCCTTAACAAGGAATCTCCCCTAATGAATAGTAGTATCGCCACCAATACCACCCCAAGTTTAGACGGTTTATTGAGAGACGTCATTGACAACGGTGCCAGTGATTTACATTTGTCTGTCGGATCCGCCCCCATTATTCGGGTCAATGGTAGCTTGATTCGTACATCCTACCCACCGCTCACCAAAGACGAATGCCAAACCCTGATTTTTACCATGCTCAACAACGAACAACGCCGTACCTTAGAGCAAAACTGGGAACTCGACTTTGCTTACGGCTTAAAAGGTATCGGACGCTTTCGTGTTAACGTGTATCGTGAAAAAGGTAACTACGCCACCGCTATTCGTACGATTAATTCCACGACCCCTTCGCTTGAAGTTTTAAACTTACCTGATGTGTGCCGTGAATTGTGTCACCGTACCAAAGGGCTTATTTTGGTGACAGGACCTACGGGTTCAGGAAAATCCACCACGCTTGCCGCCATGATTGACTACATCAACGAAAGCAAGTCAGAGCATATTTTAACCATTGAAGATCCCGTTGAATTCGTTCACCGCTCTAAAAAAAGCGTGGTGCATCAACGTGAATTGGGATCTGACACCAAAAGTTTTGCCAACGCCTTAAAGTCCGCCCTTCGTGAAGATCCTGACGTTATTCTATTGGGAGAACTTCGAGATCTTGAAACCATGTCGCTTGCGATTTCAGCAGCGGAAACAGGTCACGTTGTGTTCGGCACACTTCACACCAGCAGTGCCATGCAAACGGTTGACCGTATTGTGGATGCCTTCCCCGCAGGGCAACAACAGCAGATTCGTGTGCAGTTGTCGTCTTCTCTTGTGGCGGTTATGTCTCAAGTCTTGTTGCCTAAGACTAACGAGTTCAAAGAAGTCAAGGGACGCACCTTGGCTCAAGAAATCATGGTGGTCACCCCTGCGATCGCCAACTTGGTTCGTGAAGGAAAGACGGCTCAGATTTATTCGTCCATTCAAACAGGGGCGGAAATGGGCATGACGACGATGGAAAACTCCTTGTTTCGTTTGATTACGTCCAACCAAATCACTTTTGAAGATGCCATGCGTAAGACGACTCGCCCTGATGAGTTGAAACGTCTGTTGGGTCAACGCTAGAGCTGGTATTTTTAAAAAATACTCCTGTCCCCTCTCCTAATTTTAGGAGAGGGAAGAGAACGTCGCTAGACGTTCGAGGGTGAGGTTAAACTTTAGACTCTGTTTGTGAGTTTAACCGCCCCCTAACCCCCTCCTAAAATTAGGAGGGGGGACAAAACCACTGCTATTTAATCGTGAACGCCAGCAAGACATCCTGCCCTAAGGGACGCACACTCGCCAAATGCAAGACCGATGCTTCACCCATCGACGAAGGCGGATCTTCCGTGTGCAAGTGCCACGCAGGAATATGCTGATGCGGATCCCCCAACAACTTCGGGGCAATCAACACATTATAGTCGTTCACCAAGCCCTGCTGATGCAAGCTTGCGGTGAGTCGTCCCCCTGCTTCGACCCACAAGGCTCGAATGCCGAGCGTAAACAACCATTCCAACAAGGGAGCTAACGCCTTGCCCTTAAACGGCATAGGCTTAACATCCACTCCTAAATCACTTAAACGCTTGTAATCCGCTTGTTTGGGAGCTTCGGCGAGTACGTCTTCATCCACCAAAAGCCACGTTTCCGCTAGCGTCGTGTCAAACAGCGGATGCGATTCGACATCTGCCAAGCGAAAATGACGGTCTACAATCACTCGCTTGGGGGGAATGCCTCCGTCTTGGGCGTAATCCCACAACGGCGTGCGAACCGTGAGTTGAGAGTGATCCTTCAACACGGTTTCTGCGGTCGAAAGAATGCCGTCGAAACCGCCACGCATTTCATGCACCCATGCACGAGCAGGTTCGCTAGTGACCCACTGGCTATGCCCGTTACGTGTCGCAATGGCGGCATCTAAGGTTTGGGCGGTTTTTAAGGCGATGTATGGACGCTTATTGATGCATCCCCATAAAAACGTGGGATTCAACGCTTTCGCTCCAGCGACGAGGGCTTGAGCATCCGCCGTGTCGTCGGATTCTAGGCAATAGACGTCTATGCCTGCCTCTTTCAAGCGTTGGATGCCTTGCCCTGCGACTTTCGGATTGGGATCCCCTAAGGCAATCACGCATCGGGTGATGCCTGCTTGAATCAAGGCATCCGCACAGGGGGGGGTCTTGCCTGTGTGGCTACAAGGTTCTAGCGTCACATAGGCGGTTAAGTTTGAATCCGTCTGTTTTTTAAGATCGTTTAAGGCATTCACTTCGGCATGAGCCTGCCCATAAAAGGCGTGATGTCCTTGGCTCACAATCACTTTAGTGGATGAATCCACCAAGAGGCAACCCACCATGGGGTTTGGTCGAGCCGAAAACCATCCTTTTTCCGCTTCACTTAAGGCTAGACGCATGAAGTAAGCATCCGTTCCTACTTCAAAGGCATCTAAGGGATGCGTTAGGCTCCACTGGTGATAGGCTTCAAACATAGGGTTCACCTTTATTGTGGCGTTTCAGTAATGGCATTCGGGCAATCATCTAAAGGGAAATCACACGCTTTAAAAGCAGGGAGCATTAAAATCACGCATTGACGCACCACATCCCACAGATCAAAGGGATGCAAGGGGTTTACGACTTCGTAGAAGTCTTCTTCCAACAATTCCACTTGGTGTGCCTTGTCTTTTTCCTTGCCGATGCTTTCTAGCACATACTGTTCCAGCACATCGCCTTCAAAGTCGCTCCACAGGGTGGCGTAACAGTCCTTGCAGGGGACTTTTCCCTTGCCTTTAAGCTTGCCCTTGACGACGAAGCCCGTGGTGTCCTTGGTGAGTCTGAGGTCAACATCCACAATCGCCACCAGTTCAGGCGTGTCAAAGTCAACGGCGTCAAAGTGCCAAAGCATTTGGGGGTCTCTTCCGTAGAAAAAAGGGCGTAAATCAAGTTTTTTAGAAATATCCATAGCGATTGCCTTTACAACTGTTTCTATTATACTATTAGAAGGCATTTATTGCCATGCTTTTTTACAGATAACCTCTATAAGGAAAAAATGATGAAACTCTCTCCTCTTTCGATGACCCCTCCCACCCAACAACGTTCAGGCAATGCACGTGCAGCGGCTGAAGCTGTTGCAAAAATGAGACAACACAACACAACACCAGTAACAACTATTGTTGAACAAGCCGTGATAAACACCCTCCCCAAATTGACTGGATCTCGCATTGTAAATGAGGCACGTCCTGTCGCAAAGAATACCCCAAAGTTTTCTACCCCTCTTTTGAGAGACCGACTTCAGTTTGAAGCTTAAGCCCAAGAGACTATTTTGTAACAAACTGTAAAGCATCCTCAAGGTTTTGGGGAAAGGGGACGATACCTTTTTCAGCAAGGTGGTCATGAATATAACGTGCATTTCTCGTATCAGAAATGCCAAACTTATTAATAATCGTGAACACATCCCGTGTTTACCTTGGTATAGTCAGAATGTTTGCAAGGGGGTTCACCGTCAAGACCCCTTTTTTCTTGCCTTTTTTTAGAAGTAATCTCTTTAAAGCTTTGCTCTGTAACAGTTTCTAACAGTTTCTAACAGTTTTACACCCCTTTTAAAAGAAGTGCTTGCTAATCTACTACAAATTAGGTAGAATTGCTTTGTGAAGAGTTTTACACTTTTTGCAATGTCGTGTTTTATCCCCCTTCTTTTTATTCCCTTTGTAATAGTGTAGGTGTGTTAAGGAAAAATATCATGGCTCTTTCCGCTTCTTCAGGATTGGCAGGTGGCGTAACGCCTCCCAATCAAAACAAATCACTTAAGGCTGGTTCGCAAAAAGCCCAACAAAAACAGTATCGCCTAACCATGTTTGGCAATACGTTTACAGGTGCTGCAGGCACGCCGAAGTCCCAATTCAAAAATGCCAGTGGTGTCACCGCCGCAGAACATTCTCGTCAAGGAGTCTTGGCACATGAGCGGGCACATGACAGCAAGGCTAGAGCTGCTGGACTTTCAACATCAGGGCCTGTGCTTGAAACGCAAGACGGCTTAACCGTTGCAGGTCATGTTAGCCTTTCGGTGCCTCAGTTAGATGTTCAACAAGCCATCATGAATCCCAGTTATATGTCCAACTTTAAGCGTCAAAGCGAAGGGTTAATTAGCTCTGCTCACGCGCCTGAAGGGGCTGGTATTGGCGGTTATGGTCAAATGTCTGGTGCGGATCACAATGTTGCAGCGATGGGGCGTGCCAACTTAGCCAAAGCCTCGCAAGTTGAATCGCAGAGACCCGCCATTTCTAAGGCGTTGGCAGCGAAGCAACAAAAGGCAGCATTTGGGTATCATCCTGATTTAATGCAGGCACACAATGCAGGTACGATTTCTTAGCTTTTTCTCTTCCGCTAGAGATTTGTATTGACGTTAATAAATAGCATCCTAGAACAATTACGGTCTATTCTGATGAGGACTCAATGTTGTTAGTTTGGGATGCTATTTTTCATAATACCGCTTATATAGTGTTTTAAAGAGTTTTCCGTACAGTAGGCTAGACGAGGAGCCTAGATTATTTTGTGAAGAAGTGTAGATAGACCTAACATATAGCTGAATTTAGAGTTTTCTGTACAGTAGGCTAGACTAGGAGCCTAGATTATTTTGTGAGGGCGTGTAGACAGACCTACATAACAGAACAAAATAATCGTAGCGACAACGAAGACGCCAGACGCTATTTAATCGTTTAATTGGTATTATTCTATCGGATACTATATATCTAGGGTTCGTCGATCCCCCCCACATGCCATGGATGACACTTGCCTAGGCGTTTGATGGTCATCCACACGCCTTTAAGCACACTGTGACGCTCCAAGGCGAGCAAGGCATATTGTGAGCAGGTCGGTGTAAAACGGCAGACATGAGGCAAAAAGGGACTAATTCCCCACTGATAGAGCTTGATGAATCCTTGCAAAATCTTACGAAGCATCGGATGCCCCTTTGACCTGCTCAAGCGTGGTGGGACTCAATTCTGCTAAACGCTTAAAATGCTTGGGACTAAACGCATGATGTATGCGTTCCAAGACCTCTGCTTCACTCACCTTCACCGCATCAGGACGAAACACCACCGCAAGCGAAGCCACACCCTTCCAGTCGTATCGGTCGTCTTGCCAGAGGCTTTGACGCATCCATTCACGCACGATGCGTTTGAGTCGGTTGCGTTTGACGGCTCGTTTATGCACCTTTTTGGACACCACAAAACCAATGCGTGGTCGGTAGTGAGGGTCTTCAAGGGCTTTGAGGCGTCCTGTTTCATGCCAGTGAGGCAGTGCCATAATGACAAAGAAGGGACAGGCGTAATAACGCATCCCTTCTTTTAAGGTTTTATTGAAGAACCAAGACGCTTGTAAACGAAATCGTTTGGGGAACATGAATTAAATTCTCTTCAATATCATAGAGGAAGGGATTTTCGTTTCCAGCTATAGCTGGTCGTCGTCAGAGACCTTTGCTCCGCCAAACCCCCATAATGGCGGTCTACATGTTAGCTTGTCTATAAATGGGGGAATTCTTCATCACCTCTAAAGGCGGTTTAAGGAGGGGGAAGAGAAGGAAATTGTTGCGGCTCTCCTTCTCTTCCCCCTCCTTAAAAATCCTCCCCCTTCTCATCCTTTTCGCTTGCTCCATTTTCTACTCGTGGGACGTCCGAAAAATCGCTCGGGGATTCGCAGTTCGCTCACCCGCTCGGATTTAGTGCTTGGACGTCGACTGGTGCAACGAAGCTATATTTTACAAAAAGGTTTTATATTGAGATAGAGCTATAGATTCATTACTATCCCTAATTATTTAGATCGAAACCAATTTATGACGCCCTTTGGCACGACGACGGTTGAGGACGTTGCGTCCACCAACAGTTGCTTTACGAGCGAAAAATCCTGAACGACGGGCTTTTTTAAGTTTTGTTCCACCAAGTGTACGTTGCATGTGTGATGCCTCCAAATTATAGATATGCGTTAAATTTTAGTCTGCAGGAGGGCTTCAATGCCTTTCAAAACGTCAGAATATGGCAGTTTAATAACCCTATTTGAACACTATACTCAGAAAATAAAGAAAGTTCAAGCAATTTTTCTTTTAATGTAACAATCTATGCTTTAAAACGATACATGCTTGAGTTTAGCGTCGCCTCACACTAAAATAGAAAGGCATCGATGAATGAGTTAGGGAAGGGTTTTACGTTAATGAGTGTGAGTCCAGTCGTATGGGAGAATCGTCGTCGTCATACTAAGCAGGGTAACTCTCAAAACCCAGCAAGCAAAGGGCTTTCGCTTCAAGGTAGCTTGCAAGTTGCCTTGAGCCACGTGCGCCTTGATGTCGGAGGCATCCCTGAAGAAGCGTGCCTGCCTGAAACGCCAGCTGTCGTGCCTGAGCGAGCATCACCCGCTTCTCAAGCGACTTCCGCATCGCCCTATGCGGACTTGTGGCAAGGCGTGCAACAACTCTTGAGCGAGTCGTTGTCTCCCCCCAGTTTTCAAACGTGGATACGCCCTTTAAGCCTCGACGAAGTGGATCTCAACACCAATGGCTCAGCATCGGTGCGGATTTTGGCGACGTCGGATTTTACACGGGGCTATGTCAAAAATCATTATAATGTGATGATGCAAAAAGCCTTTCAAGCCCTGCTTGGCGTGAAAGAGGTGGCGATCACATGGGAATTGGCGGACTTGCCAGCTGAAGCTTTCCCCACGCCACACATTCAAGAACGAGCCAATCAGATCGCCGATTGCGTGTTAGAGCAAGACGCCAAACTCAAGCAAGCCGAAGCCTCCCAACCATGGACGCCTCGAACGCTGGCGAGTGGCTTGCAACCTCGCTACACCTTTGAACAGTTTGTGGTCGGGCCTTTCAATCACTTTGCTCACGCCGCCGCCCTCGCCATTGCGGAACAACCTGGTATTGCGTATAATCCCTTCTTTATTCATGGTTCCGTGGGCTTGGGCAAAACGCACTTGATTCAAGCCATTGGGCATTATGCCTTGCGACATCACCCCAATTTGACGGTGCGTTATGTGACGACTGAAACGTTTACGAATGATCTCATTCAGTCCATTGCGACCAAAAAAATGAACGAGTTTCGAGACAAGTATCGCAAAATCGATATTCTTATTGTCGATGACATCCAGTTTTTGGAAGGCAAAGAAAAGACGCAAGAAGAGATCTTTCACACCTTTAACGCCTTGCACGGACTTTCTAAACAAGTGATTTTGAGTAGCGACAGACCCCCCAAAGCCCTCGCACGGCTTGAAGAACGCCTCGTGAGTCGCTTTGAATGGGGCTTAATTGTGGATATTCAGCTCCCTGATTTGGAGGCTCGTAAAGCCATTTTACGTAAAAAAGCCGAGCGTGAAGGCATGACCCTGCGTTTTCACTTGGATGATGAAGTGATGACCTATCTCGCTGAGCAGTCCCCCCACAACATTCGAGAGCTGGAAGGGCATTTCAACAAGCTCGCCGCCGTCTGTATGTTGGAAGACAAGCCCTTTAGCATGACCACGGTGGAAGCCTTATTTGGCAAGCCTCAGAACAGTAAACGGCTCGATGAACACGTGATTTTAGAGCTGGTGCATCAGATCACAGGCATCACGGCGAAAGAGCTAAAAGGGACGCATCGGGCGAAGGATGTGGCTCACGCTCGGCATTTGGCGATTTATGCCTGTCGTGAATTGCTGGATTTAAGCTTTCCCAAGATCGGTAAGATCTTTAGCAGGCAACATAGCACGATTTTATATAGCTATGAAAAGCTCAAAGAGCAAATCAAGCAAAACAGCCTACTCAAAAAAGAAGTCGACAACCTATTGCAGAAGTGCCAAAATCAGTGCTACTAGATGAAACTATTTCTCCGAAATGGATGCAAATTTTAAATTTGACTCCTGATTCTTTTAGCGACGGTGGACAGCTCCTCACCCCCGATGCCTTCTACCAACACGCCCAAGACGCCCTCAACGCAGGCGCCACGTATTTAGATATTGGTGCCGAGTCCAGCCGTCCGCAAGCGGTGGGGATTTCGGCGGATGTGGAACGCCAGCGATTGATACCCTTTGTGGATGCCGTGACCGCCTTGCGACAGGCGTTTCCCCATTGCCGTGTGAGCATCGACACAGTGAAGCCTTCGGTGGCTCGTTGGGCGTTAGACGCAGGCTTTGCCGATGCCGTCAATGACGTGAGTGGGGGGACATTCCAAGAAGCCGACGAACCTGCTTCGATGTTTGAGCTGGTAGCGGAACACGCTTGCCCCTATGTGTTGATGCATCGCCGTGGCATCCCTAAAACCATGGATGGCTTGGCGGTTTATGGCGATGTCGTAGCAGACGTGACGCAGGAGCTTCAACGGCAAATCGAGCTAGCCCTTGCCGTTGGGCTGAAACCGTCTCAATTGCTGGTGGATGTGGGCATTGGCTTTGCGAAAACGCAGGAACAGAGCCTTGCGTTAATCCGTGCCTTGCCTGCCATAAAGCAGGCGTTGGGGGGTTTTCCGATGCTCTTGGGGGTGTCTCGGAAGCGGGTGACGTCTGGCAATGGTCGATTGGGGGTGCATCAGCGAGAGGCGACCACAGCGGTCTTGCATCAATGGGTGGGGCAGGTGCATCCTGCTGGCACGGTCGATATTTTTCGAGTCCATGATGTCCTTCAACAAAAGACGGCGTGGGACTTATACCAATTAAACGATTAATATAGTCACTATAATTGGCATAAAATCAGCAGGGGAATAAGCGAAATCCTATTTTTCAGAATCGATAAAGTGGGTTTCGATTCTCGAACGCAATTGAACGGATTTCTGATGATTTACTGTGTCTTTCTGTTGGTGAAACAAGTGGCTGGCTCGTTCAATATCCGCCAAGGCTCCTGCCCTGTCGTTCAATAAAGTTTTTGCCATGGAACGATTAAAATACGATTCTGCATGATTGGGATTGGCTTGCAAGGCAATGGTGTAATCTGCGATAGCAGCTTCGTTGTCGCCAGCTAAGCTTTTTAAGTTGCCTCGGCTAAAGTAAGGCTTGTGATAGGTGGGATCTACCTCTATCGCCTTGTTAAAATCCGCCAAAGCGTCTTTTGTATTGCCTAGCTTTTCATGCACGATGCCTCGGTTATAATAGGCTTGAACAAAGGTGGGGTTGAGTTCAATGGCACGGCTAAAATCTTCAAACGCCCCTGATTTGTCGCCCAAACCTTCTTTAAGCACCCCTCGATTGTAAAAGGTTTCAGGGATGTAAGGGTCGAGTTCAATGCTTGTATTATAGTCGGACAATGCCTCTTCGATTTTGGCATTTTGGGTTTTGAGATTGCCTCGTAGTAGATACGCCTTGGCATAATAAGGGTTGGCTTCAATCGCAGCATCTAAATCCCGTAGGGCGGCATCCACATAGCCTGACAATTTTACAATACACGCACGGTTATAATAGGCTTGTGCAAAATGCGGATTCAGCTCAATCGCCTTGTCATAATCATTG
The DNA here is from genome assembly GCA_021299615.1 of Vampirovibrionales bacterium. Lineage (GTDB taxonomy): Bacteria > Cyanobacteriota > Vampirovibrionia > Vampirovibrionales > JAJTHC01 > JAJTHC01. The sequence goes on along the minus strand of JAJTHC010000184.1, from coordinate 3,794 downwards.
ATGGCACCAATCGTGTCTTTTAGATTTTCATATACGATGCCTCGGTTATAATACGCATTGGCATCGGTGGGGTTAAGTTCGATCGATTCGCTGTAGCGTTCTAGGGCTTGCGTGTAGTTTTTTTGAGCATAGGCGATATTGCCTTCAGCAAAGGCTTCTTCAGGCGTGATTCCCATTGCAGAGAGTGGCACAAGCAATGTTGAGAAAAGCAATAGGCTAAAGATTTTAGACCTCAACATAAGAAAATGTCACCTCCATGCGAACAGTATAGCATAAAAAGGAGCTACCCCTGTAAGCGTCGAGAAATATCGTCAATGGTGGCGAGGTTCTGCTCGTCAAAATACAACAAGGAAACCAAGTTCATTTCCCCACTTAAATGTGTGGGAATAAAGGTGCTTTTATAGCTAATCATAGGGGCGTTCTTCCAGTACACTTCCACTTTGGCAGGCGTGGGTTTGGCAACTTTCACAGGGCGATCCAAGTACACACGCACACCCATTTCACTCATTTCACTGGTCATGCCTGTATAGGACTGCCCATTGTCGAAACGTACAATACATGGGACTCTTAAGCCTGTGGCGGGGGCGATGCGAATCAACCCTTCACGAGGTCCATAAATCTGTTCAATTACTTCAAGCCGTTCGTCACGACTTAAGCGAACAAAGTTCAAGCCCACAAGCACTTGCCCCTTCTGAAAGGGAATAATTCGCTTGATGACGGTAGCCAGTGAACTGGTATGGGTGTTGCTCCATTCGATTTTGACGTTAATGGCGTCGCCTGCTTTAAAGGGATGCTGGGCGGGCAAGACAACCGAAATCCCTGTTTCACTTACTTCATTGGTAATCGTGTTAATCACACCATGATACAAACTTTCCACCACCGCTGGCAAATACACCTGAAAGCGTGGGGTGCGTCGCTTATAAGACGTTTCTTCCGCCTTATTCAAGCGAAATACGCTATTCAGCATGCTCAACAAAGACTGCCCCCAAGTCGCTTCTCGCTCCTGCGTATGGTTCCATACACTGGCAGACGAAAACATGTGACGCACCAAGGACTGATGCTGGGCATCGGTACGGTTGACGATTCGCAAACCGAGCGAATGTTCTTTGGTGTCAGGATTCACATAACTACGAACGACTTGTGCATTATAAAGCGACACTTCGTCAATGCCCCAGTCCAAGATTTTTAGGGCGAGTGTTCCTGCGACAGGAATGGGTTCAGCAAACGTAACGGCGACGCCATTTTCACTGATGTTGGTGATATGCCCGACCGCAATGGTGCCATCCAACAAGCGGAGTTCACAACGGATTTGCTTGTTGATGCGTGGGGCGAGTCGGTATTGCGGACGCTCTTGAGCCACATAAATAGACCCTAACAATAAGCTTAGGTTATAGACGCCCCAAAAGAAGTTGGTGAACAATCCCCCTAAGTAAGCAGGGTTTTCAAAGGCTCGATAGGCGGAAAGCACCAAGCCCCCTGCAATCGCAAGTGCTAGTAATAATTGTGGGTACACGAGCTTCCATTGAAAGGAAATACTGTCGCTTAATTCCCCTTTAGGCGTCACGCTAAAGACGCTTTTAAAGGGAGAAATCAGGGTAGAATACGCCGCAATGGTATGGTACATACTAATGCTGGTTTCGTACACTTCAGACCAAAACAAGTGTCGTGTGCCGTTGGTCAACAAGGAATAGCCCCAATACAACGCCACAAAAGAAGGGACATAATATATGAAAATCTCCGTCAACGTGGCTTGAATCGGTTGTAAACCAAAGAGCAGGTACAACAAGGGCGTAATCATAAAGATCATCCGCATAGGGCCTGAAAAGAAATACCACACGCCCGAACAATAGCAAATGCGTTGCGGTAAGGTCAAGCCTTTGACAAAAAGTGGGTGGTCGTGAAAGGTGATTTGTGCCATGCCTTTTGCCCAACGCAAGCGTTGTTTGACAAAATCGGCAAAGCTGTCTTGAGCCATGCCAGCGGTGAGATTCTTGTTGTACATCAACGACTTCCAGCCTTTGGAATGAATTCGAATGCCTGTGTGCGTGTCTTCCGTAATGGTTTGAGTGGCGAATCCACCGATGCTTTCAAGGGCTTTACGACGAAACACCGCACCTGTGCCAGCAAAAAAGGTGGCTCCCCAGTGGTCATTACCCGGTTGAATCACATGATAGAAAAAGTCTTGTTCGTTAGAAACCACATGTTCGGCGACCAAATTACGTTGGAAGGGATCTAAACTAAAGAAGTGTTGAGGCGTCTGAACAAAGGCAAGCCCCTCATCTTCTTGGAAGAAGCCCACTACTTCGTTCAGCATAAAACGGGTTGGGACGTGGTCGGCATCCAGCACCAGAACGAGATCGCCTTCACTATGCTGTAAAGCATTATTTAAATTGCCTGCTTTGGCGTGAAGGTTATTGTCCCTGCGAATATATTGCACGCCCAAATGTTGGGCCAGTTGACGCATTTCCATGCGGTCGCCATCATCTAGCAAGTAAATGGTTTTATTGGGATATTGTAGGGCGTTACACCCCACAAGGGTGCGATACAATACGCTGATTTGCTCATTATAGGTACAGACCATGACATCCACATGAGGCAGATCGTCTTTGTCTAGTACGGGGGGATCTTTGGCTCGATCAGTGGGGTTCCACAACTGAAAATAGCCCAGCCACAAAGAGGCATACGCCATCAGTTCACCCACAAACAAAATCGAAGTCGCTACGATATTCCCTACGCCGTCAGGCGACAAGGTCGCTGTGGCTCGCCACAGCATATGGCGACTAATGCAAAATAAGGTGATTAAAATAAGGGTTTGGCGTCCACGCTTGGGGCTTAGCGTCCCGATGCTTAACATGGAAGTAATCAATAGAAGGCTTAGGATCCCTTGTGCCAAAATCGGCAAGCCGAGCGAATAGTTGGGGGCATCCCACGCTTGGCGGGCGGCTTTAATCCAGTCTTCTGTTTTAAAGTGGGTGCCAAAGTTGACCCATGCCGAAACATCAATGTGTAGAAAGGCCACCAGTGTTTTCGCCAAAGAAAGCAGAACTAATCCGCTGGTGATGAGAATGGCAATCAACACGCTAGATAAAATGAATAGTTGGATGAATCGGGCAAGCTTCATAGGGAAAATAAACTTTTATTAGTTGGGGAAGGAGAGATTAGGTACAAAATGCACCTTGTATCTATTTTAATGTATTTTACTATGTTTAGGAAAGTTTTTGTTACATTTCCACCGCAAAGAGGTATAGAACGCTCTGCAAAAGGAAGAGTTGTCCTCCTGAGTGGAACGAAGGTTTTCCTCGCCTTTTCTCGGTTTATATAGTGCTTTAAAGAGTTTTCCGTACTTAAGCTAGACGAGGAGCCTAGAATATTTTGTGAGGGCGTGTAGACAGACCTACATAAAGAACAAAATAATCGTAGCGACAACGTATAGTACAAGTAGGGGAAATTATTTAAAATACTATACAGGAAATTATAAACTCGGCTATAACACATTTCATACCAAACAAAAGCCACAGATGACTTAAGTTCTGCAGCTTTTATTTGCTAAAAATATGAGTATCTTAGATTGGGAACATTCGACCACCACCATAAGTTGGCATACCACCGTATTGAGGGGCTGGTGAATATCCACCACCACCGTATTGGTTAGGTGTCATATTCAGCATACCGCCATATTGAGGGGCTGGCATTGTGGGACGCTTGGGTTGGTATTGACTTATATTCATTTGCTGCTGATTGAAGAACGGCATATTCGTTCTTGTATTGTACTGATTATAATTCATCGGCATATT
>JAJTHC010000090.1 GCA_021299615.1 Vampirovibrionales bacterium | reverse complement strand
TATGTACGATTGGGAAAAAGTCGCCTTACAATCGGTCAATACGTTAAGATTACCACAAACACCAGGGGCATTATTTTCAGACACAGGCTTTGGTATGATTGAAACTGATCCATCTTCAAACGTATGGATCAGTTTTGTCAAGCCCCCTACGGGTAAGAATCTTTACTACCAAGGTTTACAGATTCCGATGAACCCTGGAGACGTAGAGCATCCCGATCGTTTCCGCTTGCTTTATCGAAATCTGATTGAGCAACCACTTGGAGCAAATCAGGTGAAATCCTCTGAGAGAAAAGTTAATGCTAAAGCGAGGAAATAATCTTCAACAAAAAAGCGTCGCCCTTAATAAGGACGACGCTTTTAAAGTCAAGAAGAAAACTAGCTATGGGCTTCTTTGTCTTTATGTTCAGAATGCTCAGAAGCTTCTTCTTCCGCAACAGGTGTTTCACCTTCAGGCGTAGGAGCCGTTGCTTCAGCAGCACCCATTTCTTCAACCGCAACAGGTTCTGTGGTGGTGGGTTCAGTGGCTTTTTCTTCACCACAACCACTTAACACAAAAGAACTGGCTAAAGCTAAGGAAACAAGGGATAGGCTTAAAAATTTGATATTCATCTTTAAAACTCCTAAAAATGGTAACATATATATGGCAACATAAGAAGATCTAAGATCTTTCTACTTACATTAAACGTATTATATCACCTAAATTAGGAAATGGGTACTAGAAGCTCCATTCGCCTTCAGAAGCTTCAGGGAATATCTGAACCCCAGACATACCACCTGCTTGAGGCATGGCATAGTCCGTGCTATTGGGGTCAATCATCATGCCCAAGTAAGCTTGCATCATGGTCATCATCATGTCCATCATCGCATTAGAATCAAAACTGTTGGGATCGTAATCTGTAGGTTGAGGTTGTTGCATGTAGCTGTTGTCAGGTGTGTAGCCATATTGAGGTGGTGTTGGTGGAACCGTATAAGGCTGTGGTGCTTGAGCATAGCCAGTGGATTGACCGTAAGCCGATTGTCCATAAGGGTTTTGTGAGTTAACCGCTTGGTAACTTTGACCTGTGGAAATCACACGCCCCATTTGAACGTTGTCATACGTGCTACCAAATAAACCTTGTAAGTTCATTTGAACGGCACCAGGGTTAGACCCAGAATATAAGCCTGTGCCTTGTAATAAAGGAGAAACAAACCCTCTGCCTTTACTTTCGCCTGCTTGGAAAGTACGTAGACCGCCGTCGCTATTTTTCACAATGATTGTATCAAAATCGTCCATGTTGGAATAATCGACGATGGTGCCTTCATCAATGTAAAGCGTGTCTTTCATGCCGTTTTTAGAATTGATCGTAGCAGAACGACCTGAACCATTCAAGAAGATTTCACTATTATTGCGAGCCGCACTTAAATCGACGGTGGCTCTGTCAGTGCCGTCCATATTCATAATCACGGAGTTTTTCTTTGTACCGTATGAATTGGCGATGCGGACATAATAGGCGGATGATTGATCATCGTCTCCGCTGATTAAGACGCTGGCGTTAGGTGAATTGTCGACGTTCAAATTGGTGTTGCCTGAAGTCAAGTAACGTACGCCATTTTGGACGTTGTTTAAGTTGACTTGGTTAAAGCTGTTGCCATTGGCGAAGGTGGAAATGTTGTTTCTGCCGTACAAATTGCTGTAATCAATTTGGTTACCACCTTGATTGTTGTAAGCAAAATGGTTGAAGTTACCGTTAAAGGCTCCAATTTGAGAGGTATTGTCGCCATATGCCCCACCGAGCTGTTGAAGGTGAAGGTTACCTGTACCTTGGTTGATCGCAAAGGATTGACGGTAGGCATTGTCCCCAAATTGAGACACAAAGGCGTTGCCGTTGTAATTGTCCGAAGCGACATTGTTGGTACCGTTTTGTTGAGCGAACTGTTGCAAGTGAGTCTTTTTGTAAGGTCCTGTTGCTTGAGGAGGATACGGGAAGCCTAAGGCTGGTGTTCCATAAGCAGGAGAACTCGCATAGCCTTGTTGCTGTGGATATTGCGAACCATACCCTTGTTGCGGTTGTTGGTAAGGCGTATTGTACCCTTGTTGTTGTGGGTACTGTGGATACTGTTGTGGATATTGAGGGGCTTGATTGCCTAAGCCATAGCCTTGCTGTGGGCTTGAACCAAGTGAACCACCTGACAAATTGTTCATATACATCGGTTGCCCGACGGACATCCCAGTATAACCTCTGCCAGAAAGGTTGGAATTATTCGGTTGTATGAAGCTGTTTATAGAATTCATATGCCAAAAGTCCCTGTGCTAATTGAATGTAGCACGTTGCTAGAATGGGTGTAACTGTGAACTAATAAAGTACGACAGTGGAAATGAATTGCCTAAATGTAACGAAACGTAAAGTTGGGTTTTGTAAACCCTTTATCCAAGCGATTTGAAGAAAAAGGTTTGCTCTATTTTAAGGCTGTGCTAAACTAGTTTTGTTAAACATAGGGATTTTGTCTGTTGCTTCCTTAAATGAGCCTTTGTGCAAATGAAAGAAAGTAAAGCATCGCACCTATTATGACAGTTACAAACGTGTCTTTTCCCATTTGGGATTTTAAGACGGTGGCTTAATGCCCAAGGATGTTGTTCTATGAGCCGAATAACTGAAACTAGCTGGATGATCGGTGGTCCACAAGGTAGTGGCGTCGATTCTTCGGCAACCTTATTTGCCCGTGCAATGGCGGTTGCTGGATTCTGGGTCTACGGTAAGCGTGAATATCACTCAAACATTAAAGGGAAGCATAGTTACTTCCAAATTCGTGCCAGTCACGATGTCGTGCGTTCGCATATTGATCCCATTCATATGCTCGCCACTTTTGAAGACTCTACGGCCGTCATTCATGCCCACGAAATTTTGCCTGAAGGGGCGTTGATTTATGATCCTGGTTTGACCAAGCCTGAAGTGCTTGAAATGGATGCTAGCGTCAAGCTTTTCCCTTTGGATTATGAAGGTATCATCCGTGAATTGGCTGAAGAAGAAGGCAAGCCCGCAGCGAAATTGGCGATTGTGAAAAACACCATTTCCGTGGCGGCGTCTCTCGCTTTGTATGGCGTGGGTGTGGATGTCCTTGAAGAAGCTCTTAAAGGCTTGTTCCACGGTAAAAAATCCAAGCTAGTGGGCATTAACTTAAAAGCAGGCATTAAGGCATATGAAGCCATTAAAGCCATTGCTCATGCTCAAGACTTTAAGTACCAAATGCAAGAACAGCCCAACAAGCCCGAAGCCGAATCACGCTTGCTGATGAACGGTGCGGCGGCCTGTGGTATTGGTAAGCTTAAAGCAGGTATGCGTTTTCAAACGTACTATTCCATCACCCCTGCGGTTGATGAATGTATCTACTTGGAACAGCATAGCGAATACGGCATTGTCGTTTACCAAGCCGAAGATGAAATTGCATCGATCAACATGGCAAACGGAGCCGCCGTTACAGGAGCTCGTGTGGCTACTGCGACTTCAGGACCTGGTTTCTGCTTGAAAGCCGAAGGCATCGGCTGGGCGGGTATGAACGAAGTGCCGACCGTTATTTTCAACTACATGCGTGGAGGCCCTTCAACAGGCTTGCCCACTCGTAGTGAGCAAGGCGACTTGTTGTTTGCGGTGAACATCGGTCACGGCGACTTCCCCAAAATCGTTTTGTCTCCTGGAGATATGGAAGAATGTTTTGAAGATGGCTTCAACTGCTTCAACTTCGCAGAACGTTACCAAACCCCTGTGATTGTTTTGGTGGACAAAGCCTTGGCGAACTCCACACAAAGCATTAAGAAGTTTGCGGATCAAGGCTTGCGTGTCGATCGTGGTAAGCGAGTCACCAAAGTGGATTCTTACGATCCTGCTGATCCGTCCACAGGTTTGCCAAAGTTCCCACGTTTCCAAATCACCGAAGACGGCATTTCACCTCGCCCTATTCCCGGGACTCCTGGTGGGATTCACTTCTTAACGGGTGACGAGCATACCGAATACGGCTTCATTACGGAAGAGCCAGCGGTTCGCATGCAAATGATGGAAAAGCGTGCTAGAAAATTGCTTGTGGCAGCGAATGAGATTCCTGAACATTTGCAATTTAAAGTGTACGGTCCTGAAAATGCGGATCTCACCATTATTGGTTGGGGTTCGACGAAAGGTGCGGTCTTAGACGCACTCGAACGTTTTGCGGAACAAGGCAAATCCGTCAATTACTTGCATATTCGCTTAATGTCTCCCTTCCCTGTGGATGCCATTACACGCATCCTTAACAATGCCAAACAGCGTCTGATTATTGAAAGCAATTTCACGAATCAGTTGGCGAAGTTGATTCGTCAAGAAACAGGTATTGATATTGAACATAAAGCCGTGAAATATACGGGGCGTCCCTTCTCACAATGTGAGATTTTAGAAGCCGTTAAAGAAGTGCAAGAAAAGCAATCAAGAAAGGTGGTGCTGATCAATGGCCACTAAGCAACAAACAGAACAAACACTCCCGACCTTGGACGTTAAATTGAAGCCCTTTCAATTGCGTTCCGATAAAAACCCTGACTGGTGTCCTGGTTGTGGAGATTTCGGCATCGTGAATGCCATTCAGCAAGCCGTTTCTGAACTACAACTTCAACCTTGGAAGGTTGAGTTCTTTGCAGGCATCGGCTGTTCAGGCAAATCGGCTCAATACCTTCAAGCTTACGGTATTCACACCCTTCACGGACGTGTCTTACCCTACGCCTTAGGAGCTAAAATCGCTAACCCCAATAACGTGGTTATTGCCACAGGTGGTGACGGCGATGGTTACGGCATTGGGGCAGGTCACTTTCTACACGCTGGGCGTCGTAATGTGGATATTACCTACATTGTGTTTAACAATGAAGTGTATGGATTGACGAAAGGGCAGGCTTCTCCTACCCTTGAAGTGGGTATGCAACCGAAAAGTTTGGCATTGCCCCATATTTCGCAAGCCATTAATCCCCTTGCTTTGGCGATCGCTTCAGGCTACACCTTTGTAGCTCGTTCTTACGCCTTTGATGCCAAGCATCTCAAGCAAACGATTATGGATGCGATTAACCATCGTGGGGTTAGCTTGGTGGATGTTCATCAACCTTGCCCAACTTACAACGATTTGCACCCTAAAGAATACTATACGGAAACGGTGAATTCAGGTCAAAGCGAGTTGCCTCGTTTACAGTACTTGGAAGAAACAGGCTATAACGGTTTTGTGGAAGATGCGAGCGATTTAGAAGCGTATCAAGCCAAGAAAATCGCCGCGATTGCGGAAGCCTATCGTTTAACGGATCGTGTGGTTTTAGGCACTTACTGGAAAGTAGACTTGCCGACCTATGCGGATCGCTTAGAAACGAACATTCCGTTGTTGCGTGAATACGCCCCAATGGATGTCCCTTTCCACGACGACAACATGATCGCCAATACGGATCTCTCTTCTGCTTGCGAAGAGTTTGTGGTTTAGGTGATTTAGACCGTTAGATATTTCAAAAGCCCTTATTTTTTTGAATAAGGGCTTTTGTACTTTTGGCAAGTAGAGACCCATTGCTGTGAAAAAAGATTTCTTGAAAACATTACGAAAACGCTCTATTCTGATATTGCTTCTTTTTATCGGGATCTTTCTGTTGCCGAATGACTGGTTTAATTTGACACCTCCTCCCACAACACCGACCAAGCAAACGCAGCAGCATGGCTCTTCTTCCGTCAACCAAGCTAAAATTGACACTAAAGTGTCGCCTTCTGCCAAAAGAATCTCCGAAGGATTTACGGAGCGTAAGGCGTGCCAAGTTCTCAAAATCATCGATGGCGATACGATTTCTTGCGATTTAAACGGCAACGGCTTGATCGAATCCCCCAACGAAAAAATCCGCTTTTTACAGGTGGATACGCCCGAAACTAAGCGTTCCAAGCGAAACCCCACAGGCAAAGCTCAACCTTTTGGTTTAGAAGCGCAGGCTTATACCAAAAAAATGACCGAAGCGAAGGTTGTATACTTAGAATTTGACAAAAAAATACGGGATCGTTATGGCAGAACCTTGGCGTGGGTCTATTTGCAAGCCAAGGGGGGCGAAAGTGTCAATGCGGGCTTGTTGAAATCAGGGCTAGCAAAGGTCATGATTTATGCCCCGAATGTTGCTCATCAAGATGAGATGAAGGCTTTAGAGAAAAACGCTCAAGCCTCGAAAAAAGGACTATGGACACTTCCTTCAAACGAATGATTTTAAAATTCTTTAAAATATATAGAGAACATTCATCCTCCGAATGATTGAAAAGGATGTGCGACTTTCTACAATGAAGGAAAGCCCCTTTACAATGAAAGAAAACCCTTGTCTATAGTATTAGTCTATTCAAAGAATACTTTTCAATGTAAGGATCCTCCCCCCATGAGCGAACATCAAGACGATTCCCTTCTTCAAGACTTTCTGAGTGAAAGTGCTGAACACCTTGAATCGATTGAACCCGATTTATTAGCACTTGAAAAGCAAGCCCCTCAAGTGAGCCAAGAAATCGTCAACCGAATTTTTAGAGCCATTCACAGTATTAAGGGAGCTTCAGGCTTCTTTGGCTTTGAACGGCTAAAGCAGGTGTCTCACCTCATGGAAAGCGTTTTGATGCGTGTGAGAGACGGCGTCTTGATTCCTCATCCTCATGTAGTGGAACCCTTGCTCATGGGCGTGGACTTGCTCAATGTCATGGTGGACGACATCCACCTCAGTGAAAGCTTGGACACAACCGCCTTAGAAGATGCCCTAAGACATTACAGTAAAGCCGACACCCCCTACCACGCAGGTTCGAACGATTTTGCCTTGCCCAAGCCCGACCCCAGCACAGATGAATCAAGAGCCAGCCGTAACACTAACAAAATAGCTCCCAGTATTTCTGTGGAAAGTGATCGTGTCGAAAAAGCCAAACGTATCGGGCAGTTTGTGTATGTCGCTGAACTGGACACAAATCTACATTTGTTTGATATGAACCGCAGTTACAATGACTTTATTGGTAATGTTGAATCGATTGGCACGGTGTTGGCGAGTACGGTTTCAGAACTTGAAAGCGATGCACCGCCTGCGAATTTTCATGTGCTTTTTTCCACCGTCTTAGAAAAAGACTTGGTGCTTCATGCCTTAGACTTAGAAGAAGGTCAATTAGGCGATTATGAAGTGCCGATTATGGATGAAGTTATTAGCACCCCTCAAACGGATGCTCAATTTTACAACGAAACGCCTGAAGTCAAAGTGGAAGCTCCAGCCACTTCAACCACTGAAGTGAGTTACGACACCCTGCGTGTGCGTGTGGATTTATTGAATACCTTAATGGATTTTGCAGGGGAATTGGTACTGGCTCGAAATCAGCTCATGCGTGCCGTCCAATCCGACAAACAACTTAGCTCGAAAAATGAAAGTTTCGCACAAGTGCTAGACAGTATTAATACCGTCACCAATCAGTTGCAAGATCATATTATGCAAACCCGTATGCAACCGATTGAAAACGTATTTCGTCGATTCCCTCGTATTGTGCGGGATCTTTCCAAGCAATTGAACAAAAAAATCCAGTTGCAAATGATTGGACAAGATGTTGAGTTGGACAAAAGCATTTTAGAAGGCTTGAGCGATCCGTTGACGCATATGATTCGTAATGCGTGTGATCACGGGATTGAATCGCCTGAAAAGCGAAAAGACGCAGGTAAATCACCTTCTGGCACCATTACCTTACACGCCTTCCATGAAGCTGGGCAGATTCACTTACGCATTGAAGATGACGGCAAAGGCATTGACACCGAAGCCTTAGGGCGTAAAGCCATTGCCAATGGCGTGATGACGCAAGCCGAGTTTGATGATTTAAGTCACCAAGAAAAACTCAATCTCATTTTCCATGCAGGGCTTTCGACCGCTGAAGCGGTCACCGATCTTTCGGGTCGTGGCGTGGGTATGGATGTGGTAAGAGCCAACATCGAAGCCTTGGGTGGGCATGTGTATTTGGAATCCACCTTGGGCAAAGGTTCGGCAGTGGTCTTACAATTGCCGTTGACCTTGGCGATTATTCCCTGCTTGGTGGTAGGGGTGGGCGAAGAACGCTTTGCGGTGCCTCGTGTCAACTTGCTTGAACTTGTGCGTGTTAAAGCCAGTGAAGTGCATCAACGGATTGAACGTATTGGTGAAGCATCGGTCTTACGTTTAAGAGGCAACTGGTTGCCCCTCGTCAAACTTTCCGATGTCTTGAATCTTCAAAAGCCTAATGACGCCCGTCGAAACATTGAAGATGCTCGCTTTAGTGACCCTGTGGCGAGAGAACAGCTCCCCGAAATTAGACGCCAAACCCCTGAAAGTGATTATACCTTATTGGTCTTAAGCGTAGGCATCAATCAATACGGCTTAATTGTCGATGAAGCCTATGATATTGAAGATATTGTCGTAAAACC
>JAJTHC010000045.1 GCA_021299615.1 Vampirovibrionales bacterium | reverse complement strand
GGCATCCTTAATGCCACGCACGCTTTCGGCGAGTTGAAACGCAACTAAGGGCGTTTCAGGGTTGCCAAAGTTCAAGTTATTCGTCACCGCAGAAGGCGTTGCACCCGTACACACAATGTTTCGCACGGCTTCGGCGACAATGCCTTTGCTCCCTTCATAGGGATTCAACCACACGTGAAGGGGGTTGCCGTCTAGCGTTGCGGCGAGGGCTTTTGAAGACGCTTGCGTTTGATTCGGCTGATACAAGCGGATCAAGCCTGCCGTGTTGTGATCGGACGTCAACTGCGTGTTAAGCTTGACATGACGGTCGTACTGCTCATAAATCGCATAGCGATCGGCGATATTGGCATCCGCCATAAGGGTTTCAAGCACGCTTGGCACATCTCCCAAACGTAAATCTTCGATGCCCTCTTCCGCCTTTTTCAAACGGCGAGCCTTCGGTTCAGCCTGCTCTTCCACCTCAAAATCAGGCGGATAGGTGGGGGCGTCATCCGTGAGAAGTTTCGCAGGGACATCCACCACTTTTTCACCGTGATGCCACACTTCAATTTTATCTTCGGCTAGCACGTCGCCGATAATCACGGCAGGCACCTGCCATTTTTTGAAGACGTCTAAAACAGGGGCTTCTTTGCCTTTTTCAAGCACAAACAAAAAGCGTTCCTGACTTTCAGAAGAGAGATATTCCCACGCTTGCATGTTGGCTTCTCGAGCAGGCACGAGGTCTAAATCGATCCGCATGCCCATGTCGCCTTTTGCCGCCATTTCAGCGGTGGCACAGGTTAAGCCAGCGGCTCCCATATCTTGAGCGGAAACGACCAAGCCTGTCGCAAACGCTTCCAAGCACGCTTCCATGAGGCATTTTTCTGCAAAGGGATCCCCCACCTGCACGGCAGGACGATCACTCGCCGACGCTTCTTCGTCTAGGGCTTTTGAGGCGAAAGACGCACCGCCCATGCCGTCTTTACCCGTCGGCGAACCCACATATAAGACGGGATTTCCCACGCCTTTCGCTCCTGCTGGCATGATGCCCCCTGCTTCCATAAGTCCAATGGACATGGCATTTACCAAGGGATTGCCTGCATAGCTCGGGTGAATAAAGACGTCTCCGCCGATGGTGGGAATACCCATGCAATTGCTGTAATGGGCAATGCCAGCAACGGCTCCACGAAGGCGTCGCTTGTTTTCGGACGCTTGCGGACTATTTTCGAGTTCTCCGAAACGCAAAGCGTTCAGATTCGCAATGGGTCGGGCGTTCATGGTGATAATATCACGCAAAATACCGCCGACGCCAGTAGCAGCCCCTTGAAAGGGTTCTACATAGGTGGGATGGTTGTGACTTTCCACTTTAAAAGCCACATGAAAACCGTCGCCACAATCAATGATGCCTGCATTTTCACCTGGTCCTTGCAAGACGGCATCGCCTTCGGTGGGCAGGGTTTTGAGCAGGTGCCGAGAGTGCTTGTACGCACAATGTTCGCTCCATAGGGCGGAAAACATGCACAGTTCGGTGAAGTTGGGTTCACGTCCCAAGCCGTTACAAATCAAGTCATATTCAGAAGGACGCACGTTCAACGCCTTAAGCTGACTTTCAATAGCAGATGTGTTCGATTCAGTGGAGCTTGTAATTGTCATAGATCTGTTTATTTCCTATTTTGTTCTAAAACTGTAAAGGTAGAAATGCAAACAATAAACTAGCCGTCAACGCAAAAACATGGGGCTTCCTAGTGGACGGCAGGAGCAAAGGTCTCTGACGTCATATAGTATTTTAAATAATTTCCCCTACAGTGTCTATACTTTGTCGCTACGATTATTTTGTTCAGTCCTGTAGGTCTATCTACACTTCTTCAGAAAATAATCTAGGCTCCTCGTCTAGCCTAAGTACGGAAAACTCTTTAAAACACTATACCATTTAAACGATTAAATAGCGTCTGGCGTCTTCGTTGTCGCTACGATTCTCGATGTGCTTATGGTCGTCTCTGTACACCTCGTCCATCTGCGAGTCTAGGCTCCTAGAATCCACCTATACGCTATTCAATCGTTTAAATGGTATCACCAGCGTTAAAAGGAATTAGAAAGTCCAAAACAAGGAATCTTAGTATAGTGTTTTAAAGAACATTTTATAACCTAAAAACGACCGTCTTTGGCATCAAGGACATCGATCAAATAACGCAAACGATCCGTCTTTTCAGGGATATTCGCTTGCTTGAGCAATTTTTCAATATGGGCTTGAGACGCAGGTGCCAAATCCGCCAAACGCTTGGACTTCCAGCCGTTATTAAATATGGCAATGGATTCCGCATCCGTTTTTTCACCATTTGCCAGCACCCAATCGCCAATTTCGGCATCGCTGGCACCTGTGGCGATAAATGCTTCAAGGGATTGTGCATCAAGGGCAAACTGTTTGAACAGGCTTCGATCTGCAGGAGCCCCATACTCGTAAATATCCTTGTTGGGGATGAGTCCGACCAATTGCGAACGGCATTTGTCCACCACACGAGCGAGCAAAATAATCCCTGCAATTTCGCTGGAATAAGGGCTTCTCGGGGTTTCTCTGCCTAAATCTTTGGCAAGGGATTTGACTTTGTTTAAGTCTTGGGTAGCAGTACTCATCATGGAGTGGATTCCTTTTTTATATAGCTGATAAAATGCCTTCTTTATTAAAGATAACATAAGACTTTCATTTTTGGGAAATAATTTTAGGAAGGCTTAAGATTTTATAGTGTTCGATATAGTATAGCCAAGTTTAGAGTTTTCTGTACTTAGGCTATTCTAGGAGCCTAGATTATTTTGTGAAGAAGTGAAGATAGACCTACATGACTGAACAAAATAATCGTAGCGACAAAGTATAAGCACTGTAGGGGAAATTATTTAAAATACTATATAAGAAGAAAAATAATTCACAGAACCGTCTACAGCTCAAAGCGATCAGGCAAGAATGCCGTCACAGGCTTTTGCGTGAGTTCGCCAAACGCATCACGAAAGACTAGCACCGTGTCGTCCCCACAAAACTCGACCAACGACTGTCGACACGCTCCACAAGGCGTAATGTGGTGATACTTGGTGTTGGCTCCATACACAGCGATCGCCACAATGGCATCCGCTTGCTTGGCTTGTGAAATCCAGCTCACTAAGGCAGAACGTTCCGCACAAATCGTTAGTCCGAAGCTGGCGTTTTCGACGTTGCATCCGTGGATGATGTCTCCTGAAGTAAGGAGCAGGGCTGCTCCGACAGGGAATTGGCTGTAGGGTGAGTAAGATGACTCGCTTGCTTTTTGGGCTTCTTCAAACAAGGCTTCCGCTTGGGTGGGGCTTAGCATCTAGCTTGCCTCCTTGATGTGACGTTTGAAGTAATCATCTAGGGCTTGAATGGATGGCACATGAGAAATAAGATCCTTAGTAATAAAAAGCTTATTAGCTGAACTAATATATAACTCAATAAACCAAGTTAAAAAAGTTAAAACGTATTTACCACGTATATGGTAAGGGGAATAGCCTTCTGTATTTAGGTTTTTGTCATCTATTACACTTAATTCCTGAAGTGCATTTGCTTTACGACTCCAATTACGTTCAAAACACTTTTCGGGTTTGTACTTTTCTACCCATGGTTCAGAAGAGTTGTGTTTCGAGGTTTCTTTCACAAACGCCATAATACGAAAGTATTCATTACAAAATAGTTCTAGTTGTGCCTTATATTTTTTTTGGACCTCATGACGAGTCGGTGTTGGGTTCAGATGATATAGTTGCAAAACTTGATACACCGTTTGTATATCACATAAATAGTTTTCAAACGAATAACCACACGTGACAAATAAACGTTCATGTGAAGGTGGTGGATTTAAGTCTTTATCCACAAAAAATAAAACGGATCGAAAACGGGTCTCAAAATCAGATTCATTTTTAAGCAAATTGAACAATTGTTCTACTTTCTTTCTCCCCTCACAATCAAGGAGTTCCCATTTCTTTTGGCTATAGGAACGGTTAAAGTAGGATGAGTAAAAAGGTTTATCATCGACACCTTCGACACAAAAAATATAAAACTCTTTTTCAGTATTTTCTAATTTATGTAAAAGCAGTAAATAAACATCATCGGGACTGTTTGTTATATCCGCTTCTAAATCGGCAGGGGAAAGTTGTGTTGTCATGAAGCTTATTTTTCCTCTACCACTTCCAAGAACTCCCCTACACCGTGGGCGTAGGGTCTTAGTTCGTCATTGGCAAACATAAAGGGGGAATGTGTGGCGACAAATAACCCTGAACAGAAGGTACCATTTCTAATATCTTGCAAAAAGGTTTTTTGCCATTCCACGGAAAGTGATATTTCGGGTTCGTCGATAATCACAAAATACTGCTTGCCTTCAGCGAGGTACAAGTGCGTAAACAAAGACACCAACTGCTTTTCGCCTGAAGACAACTGAGAAAGCTTGATCCGCTGTTCGGGGGCATTTTCGGATGTTTTACGGTTACGAATGTAAACATCGAGCTTTGTGGGATCAAAGACAATTTCATTGCTGTGCAAATAGCGATTACACGCCGTGCATAAGGCTTTTAAAGATTCTTCATATTCAAATAATTTTACATATAACTCGTATCGTTTTTTAAAAAAATAAATAACTTGTTTATTATTTGTTTCACCTGAAAGTAACTTTTCTAACTCTTGTTGTAAGGCAGTGGAAAGTGTTTCTTCTTGCTTAATTCTGTCAAGGACTCTTTGTTTATGGGTTTCATCTAAATCTTTTAACACATTTTGATCCATTGCATCATGTTTATTCAGTAGTAAATCTTCAACATAGCCTTTATCAAGTGCCTTAACACCTTGCGTTGCCTGTTCTTTGAGTTCTTTTAGCTTATCATCCCAAAGTTTTTGAATGTCTTTCATGCCAAAAGCGACCAGTTTTTGACAAACTAAAGAATCTTCCGTATCAAATAAAGTACGCTGTTCATCGTCCCAAACAAGATCATCATACCGATCCCTACGTCTTTCATCTGAGTACCTACTTCTCTGAAGAATGTTTTGCAATTCTTCTTCAATACGACGATAAGTCGGTAAATATAAAAAATGATAGGGATGTTCTTTAAAAGCAGTTCGTATATCAAATGTATCAGAAAGTAGCTTGTTTGTCTTTAGGTGGCTATATCTATTTTGAAGTCTACCTATATAACGAGGAGGAGCTCCCTCTTCCATAAGTAATGCTTGCAATGCCTCTAAAGAAATAGGAATCTTTTTCCCTTCTTTAAGTGATTGTCTCAAAGAGAGAGGGAGCATCGATAAAGAGAGGCCTAAGGAGTCAAAATCTTCAATACTTAACATTAAGTTTCGAACGTCCTGTGAGTTACACTTGTATGATTTCCCATTGATAACCATTTCCAACGAATCAAACTCATATTTAGCTAGCCCCTCTACATCTCCTGCAAGGAAGCTGTAAAACAAGGTTAAAATCGTGGTTTTGTGCGTGCCGTTTTCACCCACTAAAATAAGCGTGTTGTCATCAAATTTCAGGCGAATGTTCTTATTGCCATGCAAGCCTAAAATCGAAAATTCGCTTATTTGAATGTTACCTGTATTTAGAGTCATCTTAAAATCCTTTTTCATTGTAGAAGTGCTTTTATTCTAACATGAAATCCTAGCGTCTTCTTTGAGATGCTTTAAAAAGCCCATGCTGGAAATCTGCACCAACTGATACACATGCTCAAACCCATCGATGCCCCCATAATAGGGATCAGGCACCTCGATTTCGCTGAAATCGCCTAAGCTATAATCCAAGAACAAGGTCAACTTCTTCGCCAGTTCAGGTGTGGGAGCAATCAGCGATGCATCCCGCAAGTTACGCTTGTCCATCACCAGCAAGTAGTCGAATTCGGTGAAGTCTTCGGCGGTGAGCTGTCTCGCACGTTGCGTGGTGATGTCGATGCCGTATTGAGCGGCTTTGTCGATCGAACGCTCATCGGGGAGGCATCCGACGTGATAGTAATGCGTGCCAGCTGAATCGACGTGGATTTTGTCGGCAAGTCCAGCGTCTTTTACGATGTATTCAAAAACGCCGTGGGCTAGGGGTGATCGGCAAATGTTGCCCATGCAAATCATCAAGACTTTAATCATTTAAAAAAATTCCTTTCCTTCCAAGCTTATGTTTCCCTCTCCCTAGCCCTCTCCCTTAGGTGTATGGTTTCGTATGATTATGAAGATGTTCGAGGGGGGCTTTGTAATCGATACATTTTAATCGGGTACGGTTATAAGCATACACGCAATCATCAATATACGCCACTTACATTATTTTCGCTATTTCTCTGTATCCTCAAAATACTATATCACTACATGTTCACACAAAAAAAGGGACAGATCTTCATCTGTCCCTTTGAGAGAATCTAGTCAAAACACTCTAAAAACAAGGTGCGAAAGCCTTCGCCTTGCGTGGGTGTAATCGTTTTCGCATGGCTGAAGTCCATTTGTTCAATGATGTACCGCATCAAGGGGAGGTTCTCACTTTCCGCTGCCGCCTGCACTTCGACGAGAGCTTGGCGAAATTCGTACTGCACAGGCAAGGCTTGCCCTGTATAGAGCTGACGCATTTCTAGCAAAATCGCTTGAGCCGACTTCGGCGGAGGTGGTGCCTGCCATTCGCTCAAACCTTCTAGGCTAGTGACGACGCTTTCATTCGGCGTGGTTTCCCAACCTTCTTCAATCATTCGCCAGCCTTTGTAGGTGTTGGCTTGTAAATCGCTTACGGCGTAAAGGGTCATGGTGTCTTCTTTCCTTTCTTTTTACGATGATTTTCAATGATTCAGTAGTGGTTTTGTCCCCCCTCCTAATTTTAGGAGGGCAAACACCTTATCTCATTCACGAAGTGAATCTACTCCTTTAGGAAGGAGAGGTTGGGAGAGGAAACCAACGGTTTTCTTTCCCAAGAGAAGCTTTAGCTTCGACAGGTTAGGGGGCGGTTAAACCCTAGACTTCGTTTGTGAGTTTAACCTCACCCTCGAACGTCCTTTGGACGTTCTCTCCCCTCTCCTAAAATTAGGAGAGGGGACAAAATATTTAAACGCTAAATCTAAAACCACTCACAGCGACGTCAAAACCATTGACACTCACTTTAAAATCAATGGCTTGGCTACTGTTTAAGGTCACAATCAACTCTCGTGAAAAGCTTACACCGTTCAAGTCCCAGCTAAACTCATTCGATGCGGACGGTAACCTCCACCAGCCTCCGCCTCCCCCACGAGCCGTCACAAATAGCGATGCAATGATAGAAGTCGGGGGTACATAAGCCGATAAGGACGTGGTGACATAAGTCCCACCTGAAATCAAACCCACTAAAGTCTGCATCGACGAGGGAGTGCCTATACCATTAAAGGTGGTGGCATAGCGGATTGAGGCGTTACGTCCGTTCCAGTGTTCAACGAAAAACGGCAAGAGGTTAGAACTGCCGTCTGTCTTTATCGCCAAAGGCAATTGCCGAGCGTGATAGACCACGGTGGCAATGGTAAACGTCTGCACGCCTTGAGCATTATGCAACAAGTAACCTCCTGAAACGGTGGTACCACTGTCGATCATGTACAGGTAATACCATGTATTCGGCGACAAGGTGGCGGTTGGGGAAAGCCCATTCACACCAGAAACATCCAAGCTTACGGTGTTGTTGCCTGTAACACCAAGGTCTCGCAAGGTATTCGCACTACGAGCCACCGCATCTCCATTGACGCTAATCGT
>JAJTHC010000251.1 GCA_021299615.1 Vampirovibrionales bacterium | reverse complement strand
CGACGCAATGGATTGCATCATGGCAGGCGGCACCCGCCACGTCATCGGACGAAGGGCGTCGTAAGAATCAATAAAAGGAAGGGTTTTGATAAGGGGGATAAGGGAAGGGTATTGATGCCCCACCGCATCGAGCTTTACTTTGAGTCCGATCGTCATTTGCGTGAGCGTGTAGGGCAATTCTTTTAACAAGGAAAGGGTTTCTAATTTCAGCATCGGTACAACTTGCGTGACGATGATTGAAATCGCGTAAAGCCCAAGGAAGTACACGGTAGAAAGCACAGTGAAACGCAACAATTTTTTACGTTCCCCTAAAAGTGAAGGACGGTTCCATAACGCCATTTCAACCACGTCAAAAATGGTGAGGATGCCTTTTTCAATCCATAAAACAGGGGCAAGCAAAATATAAACAAAGACGCTACCCACCACAAGCAAGGAAACCGTCAAGGGAAGCAAGCCTGCAATATAGCCGAGTGCGAAGATATTTATAAAAAATAGCACACCCACCCATAGGCGAGTGGTGTATCGATCTAAATCGGGAATCGACGTGACACGAAAGTTTTGCGTGAACACGATTTATCCCTTTGAGGCTTCGGTTTGAGCAGAAGACGCTTTTTCTGTGGATGCTTTAGCGGTTGGAGCAGGGGAATCCAGCCAATCGTCCAAGGCAGTCGTTGCCCATTTTTTTAGTCCACAGAGTCCTGAAAGTCCCCATGACTTGGCTTGATTTAAGGCCGTAGCCCCTTTTCCCACAGAACGCTGAATGAGATCCACCCCTGAATCCACTTGTTCCACCAAACGAGCCGTATGGCTTGTAATGGCTCGCAAATCTTGGATTAACGGCACTAAATCAAAGCGTGCAATGTTGACAAAATCCAACGCATGTTGCAACAAAAACAAGGATTTGTACAACAACAACGCCAACAAAACGCCTACAGGAATAAGCAACAAGGTGAGAAGTTCTAGCATTTTGGCGAGCTGAACGTCCGCTAAAGAATTGGCAAACATGGGGGTTTCTCTCTATGACGGTTTAAACTTGCAACGAAGAAACGACTAAACGGCTTCACTTTCTTGCGAATGCTGTGCGGCATCTTCCGTGTCGAGATCATCATCATTCCACGACTCATCTTCACGAGACTTGGCTTCGTTGATCTTTTTAGCGTCTTGGCTGGCTTGCCATTTGTTCCAACGCTTTTCAAGGGAATAACGTTTTTCATCCAAAAATTGACGAGCCTTGCTATAAGGATTTTCGACTTCTTCTTTCAAGTGTTCGACGCCTTCTTTAAGGTCTTCATTGGTGTCGTCTACCCATTTTTTGGCCAAGCGACGGTTTTCCGTACCGCTATTGGGGCTGTACAGTAAGCTTAATAAGGCTCCTGTTAAGGCACCGACGAGCAGTCCTGCTAAAAAGTTTTGTAAGGAATTGTCTTGAGATTTGGACATGGTAAAGGTCTCCTGTTTTATATAGTATTTTAAATAATTTCCCCTACAGTGTCTATACTTTGTCGCTACGATTATTTTGTTCAGTCATGTAGGTCTATCTACACTTCTTCACAAAATAATCTAGGCTCCTCGTCTAGCCTACTGTATGGAAAACTCTTTAAAACACTATAGTGTTGATAAAGTCTACGTTATTAGTTTAGTCCTTTTTTAGCATTTTTGCAAACATTCTTTATAAAAAATAAACAGTTTAAGGGGCGGAAGCGAATCGGCCTTGAAAATAAATCGAGAAAATGGTGTACAATAGTTCTAATATAAAGGAAAATAATGTATGCCCCTCTTCCAAGCCGATGCTCTGCCTCCTGCGGTGGACTACCCTGAAATCACCCCCTATAAAACCTATCGTCTGCCTGTTTCGAACTTACACACGCTGTATGTCGAAGAAAGTGGCAATCCCAACGGCGTGCCTGTCTTATTCTTACACGGAGGCCCCGGTTCAGGATGCAGCGAAAAGCACCGCAGGCTTTTCGACCCCACGCTGTTTCGCATCATCATCCACGATCAACGTGGGGCAGGACGCTCCACCCCTCACGCCAGCTTGCAAGAAAATACCACATGGCATTTGGTGTCTGATATTAACGCCATTCGTGAGCATTTGGGCATCGAAGAATGGATCGTCTTTGGCGGATCGTGGGGATCGACGCTTGCTTTGGCGTATGCACAAAGCTTTCCGCAACATTGCTTGAGCTTGGTGCTACGAGGCATCTTTTTAGGCACGGCGGATGAAGTCAAGTGGTTGTATCAAGAAGGGGCAAACGCCCTGTCGCCTCACTTATGGCACGATTTTGAAGACCTTATTCCTCCTGAAGAACGCCACGACATGGTGGGGGCTTATTATAAGCGATTGACAGGGGTGAACAAAGATCAACGCCTAGATGCCTGTAAACGCTGGGCAAGGTGGGAATTGAGCAATTGCACCTTACAAGTCGATGACGCCTTTTGCAAGCAGTTTGAAGCCGATGATCATGCGATTTCGCTGGCTCGCATTGAATGTCATTACTTTATGAACAACTGCTTCTTTGACGCTAAAAACGAGCTTTTGAATCCCCAACGGCTCGATGCCATTCGACACATTCCCCTAAGCATTGTACATGGACGCTATGACTTGGTTTGCCCCCTTAAAAATGCGTGGCTCCTGTATGAAGCCTTGCCT
>JAJTHC010000115.1 GCA_021299615.1 Vampirovibrionales bacterium | reverse complement strand
GTCGACATTCAGCCCATAAAGGGTACTTTCTGTGTCAAAACAAGCCGTTTTTTCGTTATGTACGTCTGTGTACACGCCTCAAAAGCCGTTTGTTTTTCCTTGAAATTCCTCCTTTCTTAACTAAATGTCGACACTACCTAATAGCTCATTTTATCTATAAAACACTATATTTGGCTTTTTGTGATGATTTGGTGTAAAATAAGGGTCTATTCTTTATGCAATCCCTTGAGATACCGCCCCATGATGAGCCTTCATGAACTAAGTTTAACGCATATCGCCGTCTTCGACGCCCAACGCATCGATGTGCCACAAGGCATGACCGTCATTGCAGGGGAAGCAGGGGCAGGCAAAAGCTTGATGATTGACGCCATCGACTGGATTTTTGGGGCGAATGCGTCCGCCAAAGAACTCCTGCGAAAAGGCTGTGAAAGAGGCAGTGTCGGGCTTTTATATGAGATCACGCCTCAACATGACGCAACGGTTTGGCACGCCTTAGAAGCAGAAGGCATCGATTTAGAACGCACCGAACATCGCAACGCCTTGTTGGACATCACTCGAGACTTCACCATAAGTGGCAGTCGTTTTCGCATCAATGGGACTTCGGTGTCTCGGGCCTTTATGCAAGGCTTGCGTCCGTATTTGCTTGAACTGCAAAGTCAGCATAGCACGGTGACTTTAATGCAACAGGGGTATCAGCAACATGTGTTGGACGCTTACGGCGGAATGACGCATCGGCGTTACCTTGAAGCGGTTGAACGTGTCTATTTGCAGTGGAAAGAAGCCGTGGCGACTTTAAACGCTTATGAAGCCGAAGAGCAAGAAGCAGGGCATCGGTTGCATGTGTTGCGTTTGCAAGTCCAAGAACTGGAGCGGTTTCAATTGGAAAGTCCTGAAGAAGATGACGCACTTGAAGAAGAAATCAATCGCTTGGCTCATGCGGAACAGTTGAAATCAGCGTACGCCGAAGGTCAACAGCTCATGGGCTTGGGCGATTTGCCTGATGATGCCCCTAGCATGCTAGATGCTTTGAGTGTGTTGAGTAAGCGACTCACGCAAGTGGAAGGATCTGAAAAGCGGTTGTCGCCTGTGTTGGAACAGTTAGAAGCGGTGCGTGAACAATTGAGAGAGGTGGGGCATCAGCTCCATTCCTTGAATGAAGATGTGGATTTAAACCCCCAACGTTTGGATGATTTACAAAGTCGCTTGAACGATTTGCAAAAGCTCAAACGCCTGTATGGCCCGACTTTGGCGGATGTGATTCGCTATTATGAAAACAGTAGTCAAGAATTGGCGGACTTAGAGTTTAGGCAAAGCAATCCTGACAGCTTAAAAGCCCAAGTCGTGGATTTAAGCCAACGTTTGCAAAGTGTTTGTGATGATTTAACGCAAGCTCGGAAACAGATCGCTTCTGATTTGGAAGCTCAAGTGCAAGCGTCGTTGAGTGATTTGGCGATGCCTCATGCTCGATTTAAAATTGTCTTAGATCCTGTCGAACCCTACGCACAGGGTCAAGAACGGGTAAACTTTGCCTTTTCCGCAAACGTGGGGGATGAACTCAAGTCCCTTGGTAAAGTTGCCAGCGGAGGCGAATTGTCTCGGGTTTTGCTGGCGTTAACCGTGGCGAGCCTTCCTCAACAGGCAGGCGAAATACAAGCGAAAAAGCTCTATGTGTTTGATGAAATCGACACAGGCACCAGCGGTCAAGCCGCCAAAACCATTGGGTTTCAGCTACAACGCTTGGCAAACGCAGGGCATCAAGTCTTGGTGGTGACGCACCAAGCGGTGGTGGCCGCAGCAGCTCATCAGCATTGGTGGGTGCATAAGCAAGTCAACGACGGAGCCACGGTGTCTTCCGTCAAAACCGCACTTCATCGAGACGATGTGGCGGATTTATTGACGCATTTGGCGAGTGGGGAAGATTCGCAAAGCAACGGCGTGTCTCGGCAATTTGCGGAAGCCTTGTTGGATCAGATGAAACCTTGTGTGGTATAATGGGACAAAAAGAATAGGATCCTTCCTGTATGACACCCCCATTTGAACACGAAAAAACCAAGCACTTATTCAAAAAAGCCCTCATCGTCGTCAAAGAAAGCACGGATCCTGATGGGGAATATGTGGCTCGCACCGAACGTTTTTTGTCCATGGCAGGGCTTGAAGTCCATATTGCCAAAGCGAGTTTTACTGACGGATGTGCCGCCTTGTGGGAAGAGCGTAAGCAATGGTCGCCTGATCTCATCATCGTCGTCGGCGGAGACGGCACCTTCTTGCGAACGGCTCAATGTTACGCCCCTGCTGAAATCCCCATGATCGGCATCAATCGGGGGAACTTGGGATTTTTAACTCGTATTGAAACCGAAGCGATCGAAAAATATCTGGCACAACTCTTGGCAGGCGATTTTCATCGAGAAGAACGCATGCTGCTTGAAGTACAATGTTCGCCTTTAACTGACCATGAAGCCCCGATGATTGCCCTCAATGATGTGGTGGTCAAAACCGCTAACCCCAGTCAAATGTCTCGATTGGAACTTTTTATTGATGAGTTCCCTGTTGCCTGCTATGACGCTGACGGACTCATTGTTTCAACCCCCACAGGATCCACCGCCTATAATCTTGCAGCAGGAGGGCCCGTCTTGGTTCCTGGAGTGGCGGCTCTAACCATTACACCGATTTGTCCGCATAGCCTCACCGCAAAACCGATTGTGGTGCCAGCCTCTTCAAGTATTCGTATCGAAGCGGTCAAACGTAATATCCACCCGATTATGTTTAGCTTGGACGGTCAAGACCCTTTGCCATTGGCAAGTGGCGAAAGTATTTACATTCAAAAATCCCAAAGTGCCTTGCAGTTACTAGGGTTTGATCAGCCAGAAGACAATTTCTATTGGCTTTTACGCAAAAAATTGCAGTGGGGATCCAACCCTCGTACTGAAATACAAGTGTAACCATGGTTCATTTGGCAGAAACCGTGACGGCAATTTGCCTACGAAGTATCGAATATACAGAACGATCTCGCATTGCCACCTATTTAAGCAGGGAATCGGGAAAATTAGATGTTCTACTATCTCAGGCCAAGGGAGCCAAAGCCAAACACGGTGGGGCAAGCGAGCTTGGTGGGATTTTCAATCTGCATATTCGACCGTCCAAAGCGGGTTCTTCCTTATGTCGATTAGAGCAGTATGAGGTGCATACGTCGTTACATTTTGCCAAATCCCTCAATTACGAAGCCTATGAAGCCCTCATGCCTTGCTTAGAATTGATGCGACTTTTCGCCATTGCCTTTGATGAAGATGCAACCAAGCGTCAACGGCTTTTTGCTCAATATGAAGCCTTGCTCACCTTGTGGCAGCAAGCCGAAGAGGCGGACTTTTTACAATGGTCAAAATTGTGGTTTTGGCAAGGTATTTTAGGCTTGAGTGGACAGTTGCCTCCGTGGGGGTGGGATGTGGTGCATCAGCGTCCGATTGCTTGGCAAGGGGAGGCTGATCAACAATTATTGTATCAGCCGAAAGAGGGGGGGCTTGCTTTATTTCCTACGAAAGTGATGTTGAAAGACGGCATCGAACAATGGGGGATGTCTTACGGCGTGTGGAAGAGTTTATGTGTTTTAGAAACGTTACAAAATGAGACCTTTAGTACCTTGTTGGATGTCCCCCAACCCCCTTTAGCCACCTTAAAAAAGGTGGAAGCTTTTTATTTAGCGGTACTCAAAACCCATGAGATTCACTTAAAGAGTTGCTATAGCCGAGTTTAGATTTTTCTGTACTTATACCATTTAAACGATTGAATAGCGTATAGGTGGATTCTAGGAGCCTATTGTTCAGAAAACTCTTTAAAACACTAGGTAGTGTCGACATTCAGCCCATAAAGGGTACTTTCTGTGTCAAAACAAGCCGTTTTTTCGTTATGTACGTCTATGTACACGCCTCAAAAGCCGTTTGTTTTTCCTTGAAATTCCTCCTTTCTTGACTAAATGTCGATACTACCTATAGAAAGATCTGCGAAAGGGGCTTTTTATACGCCTTATGGCTTAAGTCTTCTCTACATCAGATTGAAGTATTTAAACGTCTGATAATATGTATTATGTTCTAGTGCCTTGTTTGAAAGATTCGCTTACAGTTAGACCTGTGTTTATACTTTCTTCAAAAGCCGTTTGCTAGAATTTGATTCAAGTCCCTTGATTTTTAATTTGTATTATGTATAGTTAGAGAATATCTTTCTTTTTATTTCTCTAATACAAGGCGATCTCTTATGCGACTGCTACCATTACTACGACCTGCATTTCAAGCGAAACCCAGCCAAGCCACCCAACGAGACGGTGGCGATGTGAACGAAGCGGGTAAACAGTTCCTCGAAAAACTGATTGAAGATCAATTAACCAAAGTTAGTTCCGCCATGGGCCAACAAACCCTAACGCCTAAAGAAATCGACAACGCCCTCGCAGTAAATTTGAAATATTACGGTATTACGTTAAATGAAAATCTAAAACAACGCTATGAAAAAATAGAAGCCCTGTACCGAGAAATTATGGCGAGAATCGTGGCGAGTTTAGAAAATTTCACGCCTAAAATCTCCGAGATTCATATCACAGAAGATAAACCAACCAAGGGCTTAGAAATCCAAACAGGCGTGGGGAATAATCGAAGCACGCATTCGGTTATTCCTTTTACACCTTTGGTTCAAGAACTGAAACAAGCCGAAGAACCCATTGTGTTTGGGCAATTAAGGAACAGTGAGCATGGAACGCCTAACCATATATTGGGACAGCTGATACAAGCCATTGACCCGACGGTACTGAACGCCTCAAAGGATAATATTCCAAATGCAGATCATCGGCAGAATATCATTGACTTTAATGGAAATATGAGAATAAGCGAGAAAGTTATTAAGGACAAAGAGGGTAACATTATTGGTAGGTTAACTGTAAGAATGATAGAAGCCTTAGAAAAAAAAGAATATTCACGTAGAAGTATAGATAAACTGTTTGGTTTCTGTACAGCTACTGTGTCTAGGTTTGTGAATAAAGTAGGTAATAGTTTCATTCGGTATTCTGATCAGACAGAACAAAGAAAGACAGTGATGCAATCCTTTATCGATACGCATCTTAATGGTTATATAAAGACTTATCCAGAAGGTGCAACAAAGAAAGAAGCTGAATATCAGTGGCTTGATCTAACCGAAAACGAGATCCTAAAATTAGCTCAAGAACAAGATCTTGATCTAGGATTGAGATATACGATTGAAAACACTTTAAGATCTTTGGGTTATAAAACCAAAGGTGCCCATTCAAATATAAAAAGGCGTTTGGAGCTTTTTGATAAATTGACAGCTCTAGGTTTTAATACGGGTTCACTTACAGATAGGCTGGGTGCGTATATTGAAGCTTGTAATAAAAAGCAGAAGGCGTTACCAGAGATGGTTAAAGAATTAGGTATTAAATACAAAACTCTACAAAGCCTAATTATTCGGGAAGGTTTGGAACTACCTGTAACAAAAGGAAATCGATGGGATGACATCAAAAAAGCCACTAGCCCCACCGATGCAAAGCACTAACCCTAAGCCTTCTTCCGAGGAGGCGTCTTGCCTCAGTCCTGAAACGATGCCACAAACTTGAGGGAATTCCCGTCTTAACCGTCCTAACGACGC